>CAXFJI010000006.1:0-22421 GCA_964003275.1 uncultured Planctomycetaceae bacterium | reverse complement strand
AGAATAAATAACCAAGAGCCTGGGCAAGTGTCCATACGGGCCTTCCGGATTGATCAACATATCCAAATTGAGCCCCTGTCCAGCCAATGAATGCATCGAACATTGCAAGCAGTGCTAAAAACGCAATAAGCATGGCAGCAATGTTGAGAGCGAGTTTCATTCCCTCACTTGCTCCATTGGCTGCTGCATCAATGACATTTACAGAGTTCTCTTCAAGCTGTATTTCAACACGGCCGAGTGTTTCAGGTGTTTCCATCTCCGGTTGCATGACCTTTGCAACAACAAGAGCGGCAGGTGCTGAAATAACAGAAGCTGTGAGAAGATGGGCCGCATCGATACCCATGCCTACAAAAACAGCGAGTAGTCCTCCTGTAATTGTCGCGAAGCCCCCAACCATGAGTGCATTCAACTCAGATTGTGTCATGCGAGGAATGAATGGCCGTACTACAAGGGGAGCTTCTGTGTGACCAACAAATACATTTGCAGCCGCGGCGAGACTTTCGGCGCCAGACGTGCCAAGCACTCTTTGCATAACCCATGCCATTGCAATGACCACCCGCTGCATGAGTCCTACATAATAAAGAATGGACATGAGGGAAGAGAAAAAAATTACGGTCGGAAGGACGCCGAATGCGAATGTACGAAGGAGTGCCGCTCTTGGTGGCATTGGTGGATCGCCAGGAAATGGCTGTATGCCAAGCACAAAGCCAGTGCCTTCCTCAACAAAACTGAGAATCGAATTAAAAAATAATCCCAGTGACTCAAAAATAAATCGTCCTGGTGTCGTCCATAAGATCAGAGTAGCAAGGAGTACTTGCAGACCTATTCCAGAAAAAACAAGTCGCCATGAGACACGTGATTTTGATGAACTCATGAGCCATGCGAGACCAACTAAGACAAATAATCCACATGCACTGATAAGTCGTTCCATGGCTATTGCATACTCCGCAAGAAACTTTTGTCTCTCTCATGTTTGAAAGGCGCGATCACCAGCATCTCCTAACCCTGGAACAATAAATTTTTTGTCATTGAGAGATGAATCAACATCACAGATGAAATAGTGTACGTCAGGATAGTTTTTACATAGTGCATCAACTCCTGGCTGTGATGCAATAATTGAAAGGAGATATATGTGTTGAACACCCCAGGCATTGAGTTTGTCGATTACTGCCGATGCAGAGCCACCCGTCGCAAGCATGGGATCAAGAATGATTGCCACATCGATCGGGTCAGTCTTCGGTATTTTGCTGTAGTACTCGACTGGATGTGCCGTTGTTTCATCTCGATACATGCCAAGATGCCAGACTTCAGCAAAGGGCAAGAGATCCAGGGCCGTATCAACCATACTCAGACCAGCACGCAGAATGGGAACGAGCCCAATGGAGTGAGAGATTTGTTTACCTTGAAATAGAGCCAGTGGTGTTTCTACCTCATAAGAATCACTCGCAAGGTTTTTGGTGGCTTCGGCTACAAGCAAGGTCGTGAGGCGGCGAAGAAGCCTCCGAAACTGATCTGCCTCCGTCTTCTTGTCACGAAGCGTGGTAATATGATGCTTCGCAAGGGCATGATCGAGAATGTGAATGGACATGAGATACCGTAGTCAAAACATAAGAAGTGTTTAATGCAAAAATGATTACGACGAATGAGTACGAGACGCTGCAGAGAACCGGTCTGGCAACAAGACACCTAAAGTCGTTTGTCGTACAAGTTGCCCGGTTGCGTTGGCAATAAGGACGCGGAGTGAGTCATCACAGAATTCAGCTAGAGTTTGACGGCATGCGCCACAAGGGGCAACACCACCTGAAGCTGCAATGGCAATCGCGAGAAATTGTCGGTTCCCAGCCACAACCGCATTTGCCAATGCAGATTGTTCGGCGCATATGGTCAGTCGTGAAGAGGCGTTCTCAATGTTGCATCCAGTAAAGGTGCGGCCATCTGTTGTGAGAATGGCTGAACCAACCGCAAATTGTGAATATCGCGCATACGCTGATTCACGTGCTTCAGACGCAAGTTTGCATAGTGCGTTATCGTTCATGACTCTTTCTCAGAACCAGTGTTGATTCGCTCAAAAATGAGAGGTGTTGGATTTGCAGTAGGAGGCCGTTGGCAGTCGAGGAGGATGGTATTAGTCAAAAGATGTTGGGCCTTGAGTAGCGTTTCCTTTGATCGATACCAGACTCGACACCATGGCTGGTTATTTTCAACGTAATCACCAATCCTGACAAGCATCTCAATCCCAACAGCATGATCAATGGTATCACCTATTTTGGATCTCCCTCCTCCTAATGCGGTGATAGCCTGTCCAAAGTGATGACAATTGATGTGTTTGATCCATCCGGCATGAGGGATGAGTAATTCACGTGACGAAAGAGTTTCTTTGGGTAGCGGAAGCGTTCCTCCTTGCGCAAGGATCATTCTTTGAAAACGTTCATATGCTGAACCATCATCAAGATAGGACGCTAACTGCTTCTGCGCTTCATCGAACGTCCTGCTACGATCAGCGGCTACTACTAATTCTGCACCAAGTGAGAGAGTGAGTTCCCGAACATCTCGTGGACCGGTTCCTTTGAGCACATCGAAAGACTCAATGACTTCAGCTGCATTGCCAATCATTTGACCTAATGGCTGATCCATATTTGTAATCAGGGCCGCCGTATTGAGGCCAAAGTGCTTGCCAACTGAGCACAATGAATGAGCAAGAGTACGTGCGTTATCTGTACTTTGCATAAATGAACCACTTCCATACTTAACATCAAGAACTAATGAATCAATGTTTTCAGCAAGTTTCTTACTCAGAATACTTGCAGTAATCAGTGGAACGGATGCAACGATGCCAGTGACATCTCGCAGGGCATAGAGTTTGCGGTCAGCAGGTGCTATTCGTGGAGTTGCCCCAGTAATCACGCAGCCAACTGTTTCGACGATGTGCTGCATTTCATGTTCATCGAGGTCGGTCCGAAACCCAGAGATCGCTTCAAGTTTGTCGAGTGTCCCTCCGGTTGGGCCAAGTCCACGACCCGATATCATCGGTACACGAAAACCACAACAGGCTAAGAGTGGAGCAAGAATCAATGACGTTTTATCACCAATCCCACCTGTTGAATGCTTGTCAACCACTGGGCTGCCAGTTGACCACTGAAGAATTATGCCTGAATGCAGCATGCTCTCTGTGAGGTAAATGGTTTCTTGATTGCTCATTCCGTTAAGGAAAATGGCCATGCCAAGCGCAGACATTTGATAATCAGGAATTTTGTCCTGGCAGTATGATTCGATGACCCACTGAATTTGTGAGGAATCTAGTTCTTTGCCATCACGTTTCTGATGAATGACATCAATGATATTCATGGCAGGCCGGCCGATCGAAGGTCACAAACTCATTTGTTGAAGACTGTGTCACACGTCAGAGTTCGAAAGAATTCGAATATGGAGGGTGCAGTAATAGGAAATATATCGTCTTGATGACAAGTGTATGTTGAGGCTGTTTCTTTAGCCTGCATCAAACGATGCAAGTATCAAAGCATACGCCACATCTTGTGTTGCCATTCCGATTTTGTTTTGCGTGCATGAATCAGAAAAAAACACATGTCATGTCCACAGACATCGATGATTCGAAACAGGACTTAGTCTTCAGCAACAAGTGTCGACGTATCGATCTCGGTGCTCTTCAACTGTTCCATCATATCCCTCCGATTAATGGAGCGATTAAGAGCCTCTTGTGGCTCGATAAGGCCGTCCTGCACATGCTTGAGCAGGGCTTTATTCAGCAGTACCATGCCATCTTTTCCACCTACCTGCATAGCGGAATCGATCTGAAAGGTCTTGCCTTCGCGGATAAGATTACTGATGGCATTCGTGCAGATCATAATCTCCAAGGCAGCGATTCGTCCTTTTGGAACTTTTTTACATAGAGTTTGAGCAATGACTCCCTTGAGGCTACTGCCAAGCATGGTGCGAATTTGGGACTGTCGATCAGCTGGAAACTGATCGATAATACGGTCAACTGTGGATGCTGCAGTTGTTGTATGCAATGTACCAAACACAAGGTGGCCAGTCTCAGCTGTTTCAATGGCAATGTGTGTTGTTTCCAGATCTCGCATTTCACCTACGAGGACGATGTCAGGATCTTCTCGCAACGCTGCACGGAGGGCTCGAGAAAAAGACTTCGTGTGATGATGAACTTCACGTTGATTGATCAGACATTTTTTATTGTTATGAACAAATTCAATCGGATCTTCAATTGTAATGATGTGGTCTTTTCGGCTGTTATTGATATGGTCAATCATTGCGGTCAGCGTTGTACTTTTTCCGGAACCAGTCGGCCCAGTTACCAGGACAAGACCTTTTGATAATGTGCAAAGATCCAAGATCGAATCTGGGAGATTGAGTTGCTCAGCCGTCAGAAAATCATTTGGAATGATTCTGAAAACACCTCCAGGTCCACGGCGATCTCGAAAGGCATTGCAACGAAAGCGGGCAACGCCCGGTAGCTCATAAGCAAAGTCTGCATCTCCAGTCTCATCAAATTCCTTGCGAGAATTCTCAGGCATAATTTCATGGAGCATCTTGAGCACGTTCTCTGGCTCCAGAGGATCGGCCTTTAATGAAGACATGGTTCCATGCACTCTCAGAAGTGGTGGAGAACCGGTGCTCAAGTGGAGGTCAGAACCTTCGTGCTTGTGTAACGCTTGGAAATATACATCGATTTCTGCCATGGCTCACTCTCCAAAAAGATGTCAATGAACTCTCTACTATCGTTGATGTACGCATATCAAGGAGAACGCAATGAATGATGCCAATACGGCGAGAAGACCACTCAAAGACTGTCGCTACACTATAATCTGGAGAAAGATCTATTCGCAAACGTTGTCTGGCGAAGCGAGACGTGCGAAACAGATCGGGTCAGAAAACTGACTTGTCAGAGCAGATTTTTCATGCTCTTCTTCACGTGTGCCTGTCAATCTACAATGTAGAAATCACTTTTGCGGTAGATGCGTTGTGGCAATCTTTTTGTCATTGAAACAGTGTGCCTGAGCCAGACACTAGAGAGGACACACTGCATTCGTGTTGTGGCAGGAAGAACCTCATAGGCAGTCATTCGGGCGTTTCTATTTGGGCTCAGTTTAAAACAATGAGAGAACTCAGCAGAATAATTGGCTTCTGTATTCCTGTCACCGTCACACTGTGTGTGTCACTTTTTTCTTCTCAACTCATAGCTCAAGATTCAGTTAATGATAAAGGGGGTCCAAAAACTACTGATATCAATAAAGAAGAGAATGATACGTTAGTCGACTTGAGTGCAGAACAAGAAGAGACACCTGCGTTACAGAATGAACAAACGTTCTCTGAGGCAGATGCTATTCGGCAGGCGATGGACAAAGTTTCCCAAGACCCTGCGTTAGCGGAAGATATCAAATCGAAAGCCCAAGAATTCTTGCTTTCTGCGCTCAAAGATATTGAACGACGGCAAAAAGCCAGCCAGAGAATTGAGCAACTTCAGCAATCAGCAGCCTCAGCATCAAAAAGAAAAGAAGCTGCACAGGCCCTCTTGGATAATCCTCCTGAGTCACTCTCTGCCGAAGTGCATGAAGGCTCTTCGGCAGATGAGATAGCAAAGGTAGTCAAAAAGATTGAGGGAGAATTACTGTCGCTGAATCAACAACTCAAGATGATTCAGGAAGAGATAAGCAATAGAAAACTGGAGTCAAAAGAACTCCCGGCACGTATCGCTGAACTTGAGGGAACGAAAGACAGCGTTCTTCAAGCAGATGATGGCGACTCAAAGATTAATCCTGTCGTCAGTGAGTCAATGGCTCTAGCGTCTCAGGCATCACAGGCAGCCGTTGAGGTAGATATTCAGCTTTGTCGACAAAAGATGATCACCTATGAGGCAGAGGTCAACGTACTGCCTTTAGAAGAGGAGGTGG
Organism: uncultured Planctomycetaceae bacterium; assembly: GCA_964003275.1. Classification (GTDB taxonomy): domain Bacteria; phylum Planctomycetota; class Planctomycetia; order Pirellulales; family UBA1268; genus CACORA01. The sequence goes on along the minus strand of CAXFJI010000006.1, from coordinate 16,497 downwards.
TTCGTCGTGAGATTGAAAATAAGACAAAAGTATTAGAGAAGGCCACAAATCTTAGTTCAGATAAACGAAAGACAGACGTTGTGGCACAGATTGCATCATTTCGTTCTGAAGTACAGGGAGCAGATGCAGTCATCAGAAAACAGCTGGAAGTAAGTCTCAAGCATCTCGAATCATGGCCAGATTACATCGTGCAATCGCATAGAATGAAAGATGAATTACTGAATCTCGTTGAAGAATCACGAAGTCTTGAGGAAGATTATAAAAAGACAAAACAGCTTATAGAAACTGATAAGTCAATCAGTTCTGGACTCAGTCGTTCAGTGGGTTCACTTCTCCAACGCAAGCAAATTATGCTTGCCAAGAAGTCCTTGTTGCTCGCAGGATCTCATGCTCAAGCGATATCGCTGGATAATGCGCAGGAAAAACTTGCCGATATTGATACCCGGCTGGAAGAAATAGCCCAAGATGTTGAGGACGTAGGTCTCAGCCTTATTCCTCCAGTTATCCAATCAGAAAAAAAGCTTCTTCAGGCGATGAGCGCAGATATCGACAGATCTCTTGTCGATACACTCATTCCTCTAGGCGTGCGGTATGAAACGTTTGCGCGGATGATCAAGGAATATGATGCAACCATCAGTAAGAATCTTTTATGGGTGCGTGCTGATAAACCGTTTCGACTTCATGACGTTCAATCAATCTGGAGTATCTCCGATTGGTTTGAGACAAAAAGGCTGAAGTCTATTTTTGTGTCCTTTTCGAACGGTGTTGCAGCACAGCCCATTCTCGCTGCAGTTCTTTTGATCACGATTATTTTGGTCATTGTTCTGAATCGATGGTTTGTTATTCAGATAACAGCCATCGGTGCAACCATTAATGGCAGTAATGCCATGAAACTTCGCCCGACGCTTCAGGCAATTGGGTGTACGATCTGCGCAGCTCTTCCTGTGTGGCTTCCGATTCAAGTATTTTCGTGGTTCTTAGGAGGACGTGCTGACCCTGAGTCGACGTCTGTGTTTGTTGCACAAGCAGCTGCGACGGCCGGTCTCGTTTTCTTGCCTCTGGAGATGCTGCGACAATTAATTCGGCCCCATGGCGTTGCGGTTGTGCATTTCAATTGGCCTTCACCTGTGATTAATCCACTGAGGCAGGCTGTTCGTCGAACTGCCTGGATTGGTCTATCGATGGTGTTTGTAACCCACTTCCTACTCTTGCAACGCAGCATTCACACAGAGCTTTCATCACTTGCCCGACTATCATTTGCTGGCCTGATGCTATTTGTTGCGTTCTTGCTTGCAAGATTACTTCACCCTCAAAGAGGCGTGAGTGCAGCACTTCTTGCGTATCGACCACATGGACCAGTTGCACAACTTATCTGGCTATGGAGGCCACTGATTGTTGCTATTCCCATTGCTCTTATTGGTCTAAGTTTTGCTGGCTATACCTATGCAGCAATCCAGCTCACAGTGGCATTGTATGAAACAATCTGGTCTATCGTTGCTGCTGCAGTCCTGCAGGGCATTGCGATGCGGTGGCTGCTTGTATCGAAGCGGCGTATTGCGCGTCAGCAACTACGTGAGCGTGCAGAGCTTCGTGAGCATGCCGAGGCGTCTGGTACCACCTCGGATGTCCTTGACGTCAATCAGATGCAACTTTCAGAAATTGACCAGCAAACGAGACGATTGATCAATGCCATTATCATTATTGGAACAGTCATTGTGGTGTATTGGATTTGGTCGCCAGTTCTCCCAGCCTTGTTATTCCTTGATTCTGTTGTGTTATGGGAACTCCGCGCACCGGACGGTACTGTCACGAGTGTTGTTACGCTCAACAACCTCTTGATCGCTATTCCCACACTCTTACTCACATTTATTCTTGTGCGGAATGCGCCTGGCGTGCTTGAGGCTGCGGTGCTTCGGCATCTCCCACTTGATAATGCTGCTCGTTATGCCGTTACATCACTGACAACGTATACGGTAGCAATTTGTGGAATCATTCTAGCCGCTGGAATACTTGGCTTACGTTGGAGTAGTGTTCAATGGATGGCAGCCGGTCTGAGCGTGGGGCTGGGGTTTGGCTTGCAAGAGGTTGTGGCAAACTTTGTGTGCGGGATCATCCTTTTATTTGAGCAACCCATTCGGGTTGGAGATGTTGTTACCGTTGACTCAATATCTGGTGTCGTCTCCCGAATTCGCATGCGAGCAACAACTGTGACGACGTGGGATCGGCAAGAGTATGTGATTCCAAATAAGGATCTTATTACTGGGCGCGTGACGAACTGGACATTGTCAGACTCAGTCAATCGTGCAGAACTTCGAGTGGGCGTTGCCTACGGTACAGACACCCGGCGAGTCTGTGAGCTGCTCCGTGAGATCTGTTCAGACATACAATATATTCTCAAAGATCCAAAACCGGTTATCACGTTTGAGGAATTTGCAGATTCGACACTGAATATTGCAATTCGTTTTTATCTTGCCAATCTCGATCATCGTCTTGGAACGATCAGTGAAATCCATACTCGTATTCATGAGCGATTCAATGAAGAAGGGATTGAAATCGCATTTCCACAAATGGATGTTCACATGAAAAACGAAACAGCACACTAAAGACAAAACATGCTCTATGGTTTGCCGGAGTATTTCTCCGGGATCTGCAGGCGGACGGCAACAGGCAGATGATCACTCGCAAAGCGCCCAGCTGAGGTTTTTGGATTTTCTATGCGGTAATCGTGGACAACAACATCTGGGCTAATAAAAACATGATCAATGATCTTCTCAGGCTTGAGAACGTTGAATCCATTGAATGTACTGTTTGGTCCGAGTGGTTGAGAAAGTGAGCGCTGGCGAGCATCTTCGAAGATGGTACGTGCATTATCTGAAGCAAGAATGTTTGTATATGGGGTAGAGCCTGAAAGACAGTTGAAGTCACCCATGAGAATACGATTTTCTTTGCCATTCAGTGCTTTGGCTTTGTCGTGTAGCACAATCCCACTGTTCTCTCTTGCCATCTTTCCTCGATGATCAAAATGTGTGCTGGCACACCACATAATCTGGCCGGTTGCTTTGATCTCGAGGATCACCCAGCTGCAGACTCGTGGGAGCGCGGCATCCCATCCCGTGCTCCCAACGATCGTTGGTGTCTCTGATAACCAGAAGGTTCCTGCATCAATACGATCGAAGAGACGTGCTCTGTAGAAAACAGGTGAATACTCACCTTGCTGTTTTCCATCATCCCTGCCAACGCCATACCAGTTGAAAGACGGGAGTCGTTGCTCAAGATCAAGAAGTTGTCCGTGTGTTACCTCCTGAAGTCCAAGAATGTCACCTTTCCTCAGGTATGCTGCAACCGTGTCAACACGATGAGGCCATGCATCTTTTCCATCCTTGGGATTTGCAAAACGAATGTTGTAGGTAATACATGTGAACGGTTCGGAGGCAGTTGCCACCTGTGTGTGGAACAGGCATGCAAGTGCAACAATACTAATAAGATGCCGGTGAAGCTGATACATGGTGAAGCGAGTGACTGTAACGGTTTAAGAGCAACTCTTTTTGTAGTTATACAAGGCCTTCTGTTTGATAAGGAATGTCAGCAGTGGCCAAAACAGCAATGAAGGTCATGGCAAGAGAATGAATGTGCTTGCGGCACCCCGGACAAAATAGCCATGGGGGACCATCGAACAACGTGTTCACGAGGTGTTCACGAGCAGAGTGTCCACTCGAGAAAGAGAAAAGAGAGGAAACATACGCAAACCACAGGTTCTTATTACCTGCATGAAATTCAATGTCAATCGAAGACATGTGTGGTTTAGCGAAACATAACGATTATTCGCATTTTTTTGCTTTTTTAGCAAGAAAAAAGTCGTCTCCCAGAAAGAAATGGTTGTTTACCGCATATCCCAGAAAAATGTGGACAAATTTTATGAAAACTCAGGAATAATTCGCTTGAACCATGCCGATTTAGTGTATAGTTTACTCGTAATTGGGAGGGGCGTTTGTCTACCAAGCGTCTTATTCTTTTTTCTATTTAATTTATCCTTCGAAGGAATTTAGAGATGAAAAAACTAGGAAGAAAGGGCTTCACGCTGGTTGAATTACTAGTTGTGATTGCCATTATTGGTGTTTTGATTGGCTTGCTTCTGCCAGCCGTTCAAGCAGCTCGTGAGGCAGCTCGCCGAAGTGCTTGTACAAATAAGATGAAGCAGTTGCAGCTAGCAGTATTGAACTACGAAAGTGCGAATAGTCGATTCCCTGCACAGGGACGTTCTCCAGAGCTCTATTCAATCCTTGGAAATGCTCAAGGGTGGGATCGATGGGGCTGGACCTTGCTTGTTCTTCCATTTGCTGAAGAAACGAATCGCTATGACACCATCATAGGCAAAATTCGTTCAACTAATGGCAAGGGCTATAGGCCATGGAATTCAAATGCCGGTACGCGTCCTGAGCTTGTTCAAGACATGCCGATGTTTCACTGTCCTTCGGATCCCAACACAGCCTCGAATGCTGGTGGGAACACACCTGCTCGGACAAACTACCGAGGTAATCGAGGTGATGTTTTCTTGGAAAGATGGCATACCGCGAAGCGGGGTCCATTTGCCGTGGGCAAGACTGGAAACATGGGCAATAATCCACGAGATCAGGCTGTGTTTATGGCCGATATTATGGATGGAACCTCCAACACAATTTCACTTGGTGAGGCAAAGATCGCCGATGCCTCTCATATGCACAGTAAGGGTGGGTACACCATCACGAGTGGTCTGAATCAAAATTCAGCTCCAAGTGTGTGTGGAGCATTGCTTGGCAATGATGGCATCTATACAGGAACAGCGCCATCGAATTTTGGCCAGGGTCCTGGTGTGCGGGCATTCGATTCAGAGGAAGGTTTCACATCTTTCTTTACGGCTGCTCCACCGAATTACCCCCGTTGTGCTAATAACCATGAAGGTTGGAATTGCCAGCCTGCAAGTAGTTATCACCCTGGTGGTGCTTCTATGGCTATGATTGATGGATCAGTCAAATTCATTAACGATAATATCGATAGTGATGTAACGACTGCTCAAAACAACGACGCGAACAATCCCGTTGGCCAAAGTGTTCGCGGTGTCATTGGTCGGTTGGGCACCATTGCCGGTGGTGAGTCTGCCAGCCTTCCTTAGGATTTTTTCGTTGCCTATGTTTGCTCCAGTATCTGCGTCAATGGGTTTATGCCTGTTGCCGCAGTGCTGGGGTAAGCGGGCACAGGGCCTTAACATATCTTTTCAATGCGAGGAGAGTCTCTTGGCTACTTTTTTTGTGTTTCAGAAAACGTTTAATCGTTCACGGGTGTGCATGTTTTTTGCTGCCTTGGCTGTCACAGCTATTGTGGGTTGCGGTGGTGGTTCGAGTGGTCCAGCCGTATCAGCAGTGAAGGGCGTTGTTACGCTTGATGGTTCGCCTGTCGCAGATGCACTTGTTGCATTCACGCCAAACGATCCATCGGGTATTTCTGCAGTTGGAAAAACTGGAGCAGACGGTTCATTTACGCTCAGTGCAACCGGTGCGAAGCCGGGGGCTGGAACAGCTCCTGGTTCGTATGTTGTAACGGTTGAGAAAAAGGTTTTTCCGAAGCCACCAAACATTACTGAGGATGATCCTCGGTATGGGACTCCAGAGCAGGAAAAGCTGGAAAGAGAAGCTGCCGAAGCAGAGCCTGAATATGTTGTGCCACAGGCATACGGTGATCAGAAGACATCAGGGCTTACAGCATCGGTAGAAAGTGGTGGTGGCGAGTTCACGTTTGCGTTGGAATCGTCGTTTGAGGGGAAATAAGTTCATTCTCCTGTCTTCGTGTGTGCTGCATACGTAAGGACGTATCTGAGCAGCGTTCGCAAGGATGCGACACGCTCAGGTATGATTCCTTGAATTCTTGTGCAGTGTGAGGATCAGTGCACGCCATCACGCTGGAATGCATTTCAGCTGATGCTGTTGTGTGCGTATGCTGTGGGCATGAATGGCAGCTTTTCCCCTGAGGTGATTGCGACATGCAAGGTCATGAAGATTGACCCCACCATGGTATGTGAGACGCTTCCGTCGCACTGAAAACAAGGTGTGAAGAAAGAGGCAATGGACCTCCAGAATGGTAGGCTTACGTGGTTGATATTGAATGACGTATCTGTCACGTTGTTGCGCCCGACTCGGTCAAAGTTGTATCCTGCGTGAACTGTTTCGTGCGATAAAGAATTTTGTATGAATCATTCATAGGCGTTACCACATGAGCGTTTCTGGTCGAATCGTGAACGCAGCAACACATGGTTTAGTGGTAGTTGCTGCTCTTTGGTTAAGTGGAATCTTTGGCTGCTCGGAAAAGGATGAATTCCAAAACAATTCATTTGTTTCTCAGAAACCAGTTCCATCAACGCCGCGAGTGCATCAGGCGAATGTTGCCATGCGGCCATGGTTTTGCGATGTCCGGAAGGCATGGAACCTTGATGCAAAAAATACGTCTGGGCCAGTCGGTTCGTTTTTTATGCCACAGAGCATGGGCAACGGTGCAGCTCTTTTGGATGCCAATGGAGATGGGAAGCTTGATATCTATCTGCTCAATTCCGGTGGCCCTGAGGCACGTAGTACGAATCAGCTGTTTATCCAAACCGAGAGCGGCCATTTTGAGAATAAGACAAAAGGATCTAACGCAGATAGCAGTGGTATTGCTTGTGGCGTTGCGATTGCTGATGTGGATAACGATGGACGCTCTGATATTTTTGTGAGTGAATATGGCGGATTACGATTATTTCTCAATATCGGAGAAGGTCAATTTCGTGATGTGACGCATGAAAGTGGACTTACGAATTCAGAATGGGGTGCATCAGCGTCATTTTTTGATTATGACCGAGACGGGCGATTAGATCTCGTGTTGGCAAGGTATGTCTCCTTTTCACCAGAAGGTCTGTGTTTTCATAATGATGGTGATCGGGATTTTTGTGGGCCAAAAAATTTAGCCAAGGTGCCGGCTGTACTTTTTCATAATGATACGGTGGTGCGTGGGGAACCACGATTCAGCGATGTCAGTGAGTCTTCTGGGCTGGCCAGTCTTTCAGGTGCGGGGCTTGGGGTTTTATGTGCAGACTTTGATGGTGATACGTGGGATGACATTTTCATTGCAAATGATCAGCAAGCGAATTACTTATGGATGAATCAACATGACGGTACATTTAAAGAGGAGGGTTTATTAAGAGGTGTGGCCACCGATGTTGTAGGGAACGTGGCGGCAAATATGGGCATTGCTTGGGGGGATGTAGATGGAGATGGTTTTGACGATCTTTTTGTCACCCACCTTGGAACAGAACTTCACACACTGTGGAAGCAGGGGCCACAAGGGTTTTTTCAAGATGCGACTGCGACAACGAATATTGTGCATGCACAAAGAGGAACAGGATTTGGGACGGTGCTTGCAGATTTTGACTTGGATGGAGATCTCGATCTGGCGTGGGTGAATGGACGCGTCCAGCGGGGTCAACCGGTTGATGAACCAACAGTTGCCCCTTTTTGGAGGCCGTATGCCGAGTTGAATGGTTTGATGATGAATGATGGAAGTGGCCAATTCATGGATGTTTCATCTTCAAATGATGCATTGTGTGGGAGAGCAAATGTTGCAAGAGCATTGTGCGCTGGTGATATTGACAATGATGGAGATATCGATCTGCTTGTGGGCCTGACTGATGGTCATCCACTCTTGCTTGAGAACATTGCTTCCCGACAGGGGCATTGGATGACCATTCGTGCGATGCTCTCAGAACAAGCCCGTGATGCATATGGTTCTATCATTACCGTGCTTGCGAAGGGGCAACGATGGCAGCGATTGGTACAACCAGGATCAAGTTACTTTTCGAGCCATGATCCGAAAGCCGTATTTGGTCTTGGATCCATACAAGAAATTGAGAGTATTTCCATTCGGTGGCCGAATGGCGAGCGCGAAAAGTTTCCAGGAGGTACAGTAAATAGACATATCACCCTCATTCAGGGAGAAGGGAGCCCTGAATGAAATCGTCTGTGCAAGCAGCAACGACGTGGTTTGTGAAATCACCGTGGTTACGTTTTGTGCTCGGCATTCTTTTTGCGGGAGTCTTGTTTTTTTATTGCAGAACAGTCTTCATGGTCCCGAAAGATATGGATCTCCCCGGAGATGGGATTTCATTTCGTGACCCTCAAGTGATGGCAGCTTACGAGAAGGCTCGAAGTAATGTGATTGGATCACCAACATCCGCTGTTGCCTGGGCCCAACTCGGTCTTCTTTTTGCGGCACATCACGAGGATTATCCAGCGATTGAGTGCTTGGAACAGGCGAGGGCACTTGATGAGCACGAATGGAGATGGCCTTATTTTCAATCTGTCTTATATGCAAAGTCTGACCTTGATGTTGCGTTGTCGACTGTCACACAAGCAATTCAAAAAAGTTCTTCAGAAATATGGCCCCGACTCCGACAGGCTGATTGGTTGTTGAGCCTTGGCCAGGTTGAAGCTGCTCGTCAGGTATTTGAAGCACTCATGCAAGACTACCCAGACGCAGCAATCGTTGCTCTTGGCAGGTCTCGGGTACTTCTTGCTGAGGGAGACATACAAACTGCCTATGAGGAGGTACAAAAAGCACTCATTCATCCGTCAACGCAACGGGCTGCACATGAACATCTTGCACGCATTGAAGCGATGCGAGGGAATACCACACAAGCTGCAGATGCAGCGACAAAGGCACGTGGCCTTCCGTTTGATAAACCGTGGCCTGATGACCCATGGATGCAAGCGATTCATGCAAGTGAGATAAGCAAGCAAGCAATCTTTGACAAAATTGTCATCGCTGAGCAATCGGGAAATATCCCTGCGACTCGAGAATTAATTCGAGAACTTGTTAGGTTGTATCCAGAAGTTGATCTGCTTGCTCAGGGTGAGCTTGAAATGCAGAAGTCCAACTTCTTGGCCGCCGAGAAGTATTTTCGTGCGGGCTTATCGTTTGATCCCTCCTCAATTGAGTTAGAAGAGTTTCTTGCAGAAGCGGTTGCGCAGCAGGGAAGAAAGGAAGAAGCTGCCGAGCTTCTTCAGAATATTTTGTCTCGTGAACCGAGTTATGCGCCAGCGTGGAGGAGACTTGCTGAGTACCTCAGTGATATTGACCCCGAAGCCTCTCGTAAAGCTGCGGCTCAGGCAGCATGGTATGGACAGGCCGTGGAATAGAGAGCGATCAGCCGATGGGCCCATACAACAAACGTTTTACGTAACAAACAGACACCACCGTACCTGTTCTCCTCTCAATGGCATCTGTTCCAAGATGATTTTTTGAGTGTTGTTGTGCTTGAGAGTCGGTTGAACGTGTATGAATGTGATTGTGTGTCGATTCAAAAAGCATGAGCGATCGTATGCGTGTACACTTACGTGTATCGGGAGGTGGATGAATGGCTATGTTTTCACATGCACGATTGAGCGTTATGGTTGTCCTCATGCCACTATGGTTTTGTTGTCTCCAGTCATATGCGTTGGAAGCGGGAGACGCATCCCAGCAGTTTCTTATGGCAATGCGAGGTGGGAATCAGCATGTCCCAACAGACCAGCAACTCAAACAATACACTCGTATTTTCGATTTTATTGATAGCGATGGAGACGGGCAGCATACTCAGAAAGAGTTTGTCGATGATGGAACCTACCTGACCCCTCAGGCAAGGCAGGGTATTTTTCGTGCAGCTGATTCGAATAATGATGGACTGGTTACGAAGAAGGAATACATTGAGAATCGCATTATTACAGATGAGGCAAAGGAGATTTTTGTCTCGCTTGATGCCAATAACAATGGCATATTGTCGAAGAGGGAGTTTCTCGATAGTGGTAGAATCAAGGACAGAAGTCTTGCAGAACGTGTCTTTGAGGCGTTTGATCGGGATGGTGTTGAAGAAGTATCGCTACCGCGGTATCTGCAGGTTTGGGGGCGTTGGGCAAGAATACAACAGTGACTGAGTGTTCTACGAACGGTCCGTCACGTATGGGAACAGCCTTAACCAACCGGAGCAAGTGTGAGGTTAAATTGATTCTGTGGCGACGTGTTGACTTGATGAAGTGTTGGAGAGTAGTCAGTGACTGAAACGATACGATCACGTCTAAACTCCAAAAGACGTAACCATCCATCTCCTCCATTTGGCTTCATTTGAAAATTGACAAGCATTTGATGAACGTCTCTGCCGCCAGGGGTCTTCGTCGAAAGCCGCCCCAAACCATCACCTAGGACATGGCCATTAAGCGTCAGGATGAAGTTTTCATGTTGGCATATAAGGTTTTTCCAAAGTTCTTCCCCGTCCATCACATCATTGCCTGTGGTGCGAGCCATGCCATAGGAATGAGGGTTCCACTTCTGCTTGCTGCCATACTGCTTCCAGTCATAACGAGTTTCATCGTAATAGACATAGGCATGTGTAATAAGAATGGCTTCTCGATCAGAATACTTTGTAACGATTTCATTTGCCCAGCGAACAACATCTGCACGCGGTCCAAACTCTAATGCTAAAACAATAAAAGACCGGTTGCCCACAGTGAAAAGATGATAGGTATTCTCCATATGAGAGGGTTCCTTGTCATAGGTGCCTCCAAAGCACGATTCTGCACGTGCTTTTTCCACGGGAAAATACTTATTGAGTAATGTCGTTCGGTCCTTCCCGTTCCCATTGATACTGTAGTCGTGGTTTCCTGGAACCATGCAGTATGGCACATGGCCATCCAAATGCGACATGGCTTGAAGAGCAATGTCCCATTGAGCTGGGGAATTACGATTTGTGATATCACCAAGGTGAAGGACAGCTTTGATATTCCATGATTCTTTATTGTCTACAAGCCATTGAGTCTGGGCATAAAAACCTTCGGGGGACATTTGGCAGTAGTTCTGAGTGTCGGGGAGAACGGCAATCGTAAAACTATCTTTTTCGTTTTTTGTAGGTGCGCCAGGTTTTTCATCCTGCTCTGTTGAAGCAGCTTCAACGACATCTGTTTGAAGAGGGCAGAGTGTGGATGCGACTGGAACAAGAAGTCCTGATTTCATTGCATGCCGTCGACTCAGTTTTTTCATCATGATGTTCCTTCAGGATCGTTTTTGGCACGAATTACCAGATCCATAAAATGTATATGGATAGTGATATTCTTGCAGTCATTCAGAAGGACGTTTAGAAAAAATAGAAAAGCTGGAATCCTTGCCGATTTATCTAAACCGTTTTTCCCTCGACCAAGCACCGGACATCTGTACTCACGATGGTCGCGTTAGTGGAGTGCCACGACGATTCGCATGTTGGATGTGACGTTTTATCGAACCGGTTGCCCATGGTTCCGGAGTTTGGCCACAACATCCAGGCTAAGAATACCGCGAATCTTAAAGGCGAGAGCCGGCTTTTTGTCGAGCAACTTATTCAGGCTCTCTTGAGGCCAGACAAACACCAGGCTGGGCTCAATGGCGACAACATCTGCCGTTGCCTTTTCGCCTGAAAGAAAACTCATCTCACCAACAAATTGTCCTGGGGTATCACGGTCTATGACACCCCCGGCTGAACGTACTTCCAAAGCACCCCGCTGAAGCACCTGAATATCACGAACGACTGTATCACGTTGTACAACCGTCGTTCCGGTTTCAATCTCGCGCCACTCACCGACTTTGAGAAGCTGGCGAAACTCACCTGGTGTCAATTCAGAAAAGACATTGTCGTACAGTTCTTGCTCAGGACCATCGAGTCGACGCGGCCGACGTTCCCTCAGCAGGATACCAATCTGTATAAGGTTCACACTGATAAATAGTGCATTCCATCCGATTGGTGCCCATAGAATATGATCACTGCAGTGACAATAGAACGGGAGAAGTGAGAGACCTGCAAAAATCGTCAGCACACGTAGCCAGAGAATATCGCGAACGAGGTAGGAAATAAGATAAAGAACATTGGCAACATGAACCATGTCTTCTACGCATGGGCAATATATCACGACCATGAATAACAACGCTGGATCCATCAGTACATCTCCTTCGTAGAAACGATTCGAAGAACGTGCCCCTCAACGCATATTGCTGACAATAGTTTTGACACACTGTTTCTGTCTCATGTGATTTGATATTCCTGTGTTGTTGGTGATTTTTCCCTTCCAATTGGCCATGACATTTCCCTTTTTCTCTGCCTGGATCATTCGGGCAAAAGCAAGAAGCAAAGCAGCCTTCCATGTAGACGGTCGATGAAGCAATTCCACTCGTCGTAGAAGACGCCGATCTGCATAAGGAGGTATTCGCTTGCCGAAGCCATATGTGCAAACTGTCTCAGTCGCAGTGAATAATGATCTCAGGCAATAGTCCCTGTAGCAAAATGAGTGAGACTACACAACACATATCGACACCAATGTCGAATGCGAGAGAATAGAGAGTTACTTTTTCTCTCTTGTGTCGAGGCTATGCACACTCATTACAGTGGCCTCGGAGCACAATTTCAGTGATCTGCTCATAGAGTGGGTTTTTAGATTTGCTCTTTTGGCTCAATTCAACGTCTTCCATGCACGAAACAGAACCACAATCAACGCATACGAAATGTGGGTGAGCATCGTGCTCTTTTTCAGAATCCTTCATAATTTCAAATCGCCAGACGTTGTCACCGAGTGTTGATCGGCGCAGCACATTCGTACTCGTAAGATCAGTCAAATTACGAAAAACTGTTGCCTTATCAATCTCGAAGTGCTGAAGCGCGGCTGCAACCTCAGCATGAGTCATTGGTGACACCGAATCGTGGAGCACTTGCAACGTTGCAAGTCTTGCAGGAGTCGCTCGTAGGCCAACAGAACGAATCCGTTCTCTTGCCCAGTCTTGAATAGTCGCCTTGTGCTTCATAGCAACTCCACCAGCAGAAAGATTGCGTAGTAGGTTCGATCAGGATTATGCATTGAATTGTTCATACAAGAATCAATGCAAACCTTCGTCAATCCGTGCCTCAGTAGTTTACAAAAAACGCCAACCGCGAAGACCGTACTTGCAATAGCATTGCAAGTGTAGTCTAATTGCATTAGATCGCCAATCATAAAGACGATGTTTTTGGCAACGGATGGGAGCGTTGCACGTGTTATCACGCATTCAGCAGTTTTCTTGTGATCGTCCGTGGCGTGCGTTGATCGTCGCTGTCCACTGGAGTCAACAATGACACAATCTGATTCGATAGAACAGCCTTACCGCATGCCCGTGACAGTATTAAGTGGCTTTTTGGGAGCAGGCAAAACAACACTTTTGAATCATATCCTTGCAAACCGTGAAGGTTTGCGCGTGGCGGTGATTGTCAACGATATGAGTGAAGTCAATATCGACGCAGCTCTTATCCGTGACGGTGGAGCAGATCTTTCGCGAACTGAAGAGCAGTTGGTGGAAATGACAAACGGTTGTATCTGTTGCACACTCAGGGAGGATTTGCTGGTTGAAGTCGCATGCTTGGCTCGTGCAAAGAAGTTTGATTACCTGCTTATCGAATCCACAGGAATCAGTGAACCGTTACCTGTCGCAGAGACGTTCACGTTTGAAGATGAGGAGGGACGCAGTCTTTCAAGTCTTGCAGAGCTCGACACAATGGTCACAGTTGTTGATGCTGGGAACTTTATGAACGATTTCGGATCGTGGGATGATCTCACGGATAGGAGGATGGGCCTTGATGAAGATGATGATCGAAACATTGTTGATCTGCTGGTTGATCAGGTTGAGTTTGCAAATGTGATTGTCATCAACAAAACCGATCTCATTTCACCATATGAACTCGAGCAATTGGATCAGATTATTCGTCGACTCAATTCAAATGCAGAGATTGTATATGCTACGGAAAGTCGTGTTCCACTATCAAAAATACTAGGCACCAAGCGTTTTCAGTTGGCTGAGGCAGAAGAAAAGTCCAGTTGGCTGTCAGTTCCGAGAGGAGAAGAGGAACCCGAGACCGAAGAGTACGGCATCTCAAGTTTTGTGTATCGTCGTAGTCGTCCGTTCCACCCGAAGCGTCTCAATGATGTCCTTGGTGGTGATCTTGAGGATGGCTTATTTCTTGGTGTGCTCCGAAGTAAGGGTTTGATGTGGATCGCATCGCGGCATGACGTTGCTTACGATTGGTCACAGGCTGGTTGTTCAGTGCGTCTGAATCCGGCTGGATTCTGGTGGGCAGCAGCTCCGGAAGACGAATGGCCGGATGACAAGGAAATGGGATCAGAGATCCAGTCAAATTTTTCTGGTGAGCATGGGGCTCGTCACCAAGAGCTTGTTTTTATAGGTCAAGGACTTGATCAGCAGCATACGGAAAGAATCCTTGATTGCTGTTTGTTGACAGATCTCGAGCTTGCTCAAGGTCCACGTAAATGGGCGGACTTTGAAGATCCGCTGCCACTCATCGACCAGGAAGCCGAGGATCGTGTCTGATGAAAGCCGCAGCGACGTCGAAGCGCTATGATGTTATTGTCGTTGGCGGGGGTGCTGCAGGAATAGGTGTTGCAATCGTCTTGCGCCATGCTGGCATTGAGAACTTTATTGTTCTTGAAAGAAAAACAGTCGGAGCATCATTTGCTGCATGGCCAGATGAAACGCGATTTATCACGCCTTCATTTCCAAGCAATTCGATCGGAATGCTCGATTTGAACTCAATTGCGATTGGGATCTCACCTGCATTCAGCTTGGAGGTGGAGCATCCTACGGGCGTAGAGTTTGCAGCTCACTTGGAGGCAGTTGCAAAACACTTTGAGATTCCGCTGCGTGAAAACACCAACGTGAAGCAGGTCAAGAAAGTTGGTGAGGAGTTCTCTCTTGAGACCGAAGATGGCACCCTGCGAGCGACGCATGTCATCTGGGCAGCGGGTGAGTTTCAGTATCCACGCCTAAGTGGTTTTTGCGGCAGTGAGCTCTGTCGGCACACGTCCACTGTCGGCAGTTATGGCGACCTGGATGGGGATGACTTTATCGTGATTGGTGGTTATGAAAGTGGTGTCGATGCAGCCTATCATCTGGCGTATCGAGATAAACGAGTGTTGTTATGTGACAGTGGATGCCCTTGGACAGATGAGAGTTCTGATCCGAGCATTGCTTTGTCTACATATTCACTCGAAAGAATGCGAGAGGAATGGTTCGAAGAGTATGTTGAGCTCTTCCCGAACACATCCATTCAGTCTGTTTCACGATCTGATAATGGATACGAAGTAAAAACTGAAGGTGGTAGAACACTTCATACGTCGAATCGTCCACTGCTAGCCAGTGGGTTTGAAGGAAGCCAGAGGCTTGTATCAGATCTTTTTGAGCAGCGAGAAGATGGTTTTCCGCTGCTGAGTGAGCATGATGAGTCGACCATTGTGCAAGGTCTCTATCTCTGTGGTCCTGCAGTACGTCATGACAAACAGGTTTTTTGCTTTATCTACAAGTATCGGCAGCGTTTTGCCGTTGTCGCAAAGTCAATTGCGAATTCGCTGGGACTGCCTGCGGAGGCGCTTGAGGCCTACCGCCAATGGGGTATGTATCTTGATGATCTTTCGTGTTGTGGGGAGGAGTGTGAGACATGTTAGTCGGCAATGAAGGGGATGTCGTTGACCAGACAATATCGATGCAGGGCCGGCATCCGAGCATGGCGTGCGTCGTGTCCAAGGAGGGTGTTGAGCCACAGAGATTTCAAGGGTGGCTTACCAGAGTGTTGCGTATCGAGTGGCTTGGGCAGACAGCTGCGAGTATTTGCTGGATTGGGAGTGTACTGGCGTATGGAATCAGTACAACTGGTGATTGGTTGCAGTTATGTGCAGCGTCATCGTGGCTCCTTGCAAATATTATGGCGGCTGTGCCTGCCAAAGATGAGTGAGACGATCCCTGTCCGCGAGAGAAAATGAGTCAGTAAAGCATGGATGCTCTCAGCCTGAAGCATGCGGTGAACCTCTTGAGTCAACAGATCTGGTGCTGGGGTTGCGATATCACCCGACCTGATGGCAACTGGCTGATTGAGAATGGCTTTCACAGAGTTGCACCGCCAGATGATCATGAGGATTGTTCCAGCGTCTACACATTAGAACCTACGCGCGGTCGATGTGTGGTTTTGCGTGGTTTTGGGATTTTCTATGGTGATCACCAGTATGGTGGTATCTTTGTGCCGCGCTACGAATTTCAACCTCGCTACACACCGCATGCAAAGCTTGAGTCTCCACCATGGTTTGTTGACGATTTACCGTCAATGGTGGTGCCTGCTGAATCAGAACGAAAAGCCTGCACTGCCTTGATGATTGACCTGATTCGCTGGATTGAAGGTTATGAGGTGAATGTTATCAACGTATTAGGGGTTACATATCGCCAACAAACACTCACGAAATGGGATGATGGAAAAAGACATATCATACCGGCAGGTGAAATGGCTCATGCGTGGCAGCGGCTCGGCACTCTCATCGCTCAAATGTCTGTAGAGGAACTTCGTCACGCCATATGAGTCTTTTTTGTATGAATAGATCTTTCGGAATCGATTTTTCTCAAAAGCCAAAATAG
>CAXFJI010000005.1:0-23521 GCA_964003275.1 uncultured Planctomycetaceae bacterium | reverse complement strand
TACTGCAGAAACTATTCAGATTGTTTTTCAAGGGCAAACGATTACGCAGTAGGACGCATTCTCAGTTGACCTGCAACAGTGCACGTACGTACTGGTGCAGGATCACGAAAAACTTTCTCACGTGATTGGTAATTCGTGTAGAATCACATTCTAAATCTCAAGCGTTCTGCAAACTTGTGAAAGATCCGGAGAAGGTGAATGGCGGAGGCCATCCAAAGTGATCTGGTCGTAGTTGCCAATAGGTTACCCGTCCATCGAGCGAACCCACAGTCACCATGGGAGACAAGTCCAGGTGGTTTGGTTTCAGCGCTTATGCCCATTCTCCGTGAACATTCTGGCATCTGGGTTGGGTGGGCTGGAACCGCAGAACAAGACCCCAAACAATTTTCACATGATGGCCTGTCAGCCATCCCGGTTCCCATCAACCCTGAAGAGGTCCAGGACTACTACGGTGGATTTTCTAACAGTACGCTGTGGCCGCTCTACCACGATGCCTGTCAGACACCACAGTTTCATCGTCATTGGTGGCGTTCCTACGTTGCGGTGAATAAGCGATTTGAAGAAATAGCTGCGGAACATGCAAGTGAGAATGCTCGAGTGCTGGTGCAGGATTACCACCTTCAGCTGGTGCCTGGAATGCTTCGAGAGTTACGACCAGACCTCCGAATTGGTTTCTTTCTTCATATTCCTTTTCCTCCTCAGGAACTCTTTGCTCAATTACCATGGCGAAAGCGAATCCTTGAGGGGTTGCTCGGTGCAGATGTTGTTGGATTCCAGACACGATTTGGTGCTCAAAACTTTGTTCGCCTCGTAAATCGCTTCACGTCCTATCGTGGTTCTGGGCAGGCGGTTTCAGTCGATGAACGGCGGGTTGAAGCACGAGAGTTTCCGATTTCCATTGATGTAGAAAGAATCCAGTCGCTGGCAGCAGATCCAACAATTATCGCCAAAGCGCGAGAGATCCACGAGGAACTGGGTGTTGGCCGTACGGTACTTCTTGGAGTAGACCGTCTTGATTACACAAAAGGCATTGATAATCGACTCAGGGCATTTCATGAATTGCTTATTTCAGGGCAACATGATGTGAATGATGTTGTGCTGGTCCAAGTAAGTGTCCCTTCCCGTGAAAGTGTTGATGAATATGTCGAAATTCGAAATCGCATTGAAAAACTTGTGGGGCAAATCAATGGGGAATTTGGTGAAGTAGGAGCGACTCCCGTGCATTATCTGCGAAGAAGCTTGCCTCTCGAGGAACTGGTTGCTTACTACCTTGCAGCCGATGTGATGCTTGTGACTCCTATTCGTGACGGAATGAATCTCGTCGCAAAAGAGTATTGCGCAAGTCGACTTGATGACTCTGGCTCCCTGGTACTCTCTGAATTCACAGGGGCCTCTGCAGAACTCGACCGTGCATTCTTAGTCAACCCTCATGACATCGACGGCATGGCTGCAGCTTTTGATCAGGCGATAACGATGCCCAAAAATGAGAAAGCTCGTCGCATGCGAAGTCTTCGGCAGCGGATTCGCCGAAGAACTGTTTACAATTGGGCTGATGATTTTCTTGGGGCTGTTGAAGCCGCAAATCCATTGTCGGCAGGAGAACCGCGTTGACTGCTTCGAGACCTCTAAATAATTTGGAACAACCAGCATTGCACGAGGACAATGGTGTTGCCACGTCACATGGCACAACAGATCCATTGCAACAGGCTATTGAGGCGATTGCTCGCACGCCTGTCCTCCTGCTTGCAACCGACTATGACGGCACGTTATCGCCGATCGTCGAAAATCCATCCGATGCTCGCCCTCTTCGTGAAGCTCTTGTCGCCGTTCGTCTTTTAGCCTCACTGCCTGGCACTCACGTGGCCGTCATCTCAGGACGATCCCTTTCAGATCTTGCTGAGTTAAGTGAACTTGGTGGCATCGTCATGCTTGTGGGGTCACACGGCAGTGAGTTTGATCAAGACTTTGTACAAACGCTCTCTCGTGATCAGATCGACCTACGGCAAAAGTTGCTTGAAGAAATGCAAACGATTGCCAATGGAGATTCAAGTTTTCATATAGAGCCAAAGCCGGCATCAATCGCGTTTCATTATCGAAGTGCCACAGATGCAGATGGGGATAGAGTAGTTGAAAAGTTACTTGCAGGCCCAGCAACATGGGATGGAATTCATGTCAAGCGAGGAAAGAAGGTACTTGAACTAGCGGTTGTTGATACCTCGAAGGGAGATGCTGTCGATACGCTTCGGCATCGCGTCGGGGCCAGTGCTGTGATGTATCTTGGTGACGATGTCACGGACGAAGATGCATTTGCACGTTTGCAAGGCCCTGATGTTGGCGTCAAAGTAGGAAGTGGTGAAACTGCTGCACTTTTTCGGATACAAGATCCGGTTGAAGTTGCCCGGCGATTGGCAATGCTTGCAAACGCCCGGCAGGCATGGCTTGCAGGCGCAGATGCTGTGCCTATTGAACGCCATGCACTTGTTTCTGATGGTCGCGTAATGGGTTTGATTG
This sequence comes from uncultured Planctomycetaceae bacterium, assembly GCA_964003275.1. Classification (GTDB taxonomy): domain Bacteria; phylum Planctomycetota; class Planctomycetia; order Pirellulales; family UBA1268; genus CACORA01. The sequence continues at coordinate 21,010 of CAXFJI010000005.1, read as the reverse complement.
CACCGGGTGCACGACTGGTTTGGCTCTGTGTGCCTCGTATTGACGGCCCTGCATTGTTTGCTGAATTACTCGGTGGCCCTGCTGCTGGACACTTCACCGTAGAACCAGCTAACAGTGAGGCCGATCCGACTCAACACTACGATGGCCACTCACTTGTGCTCCGAACAAACTGGTCACGTCTATCCGTCACCGATTTTTTAGACTGCTCTGCTGGGAGGCCATCCCAACGAGCTGGACGAACAGACTTTCTTCGAATTATTGAAGGTCGCGGTGAGGTAAAAATTACATTTGCACCAAGACTTGATTTTGGTCGAACTGCTACCCGACTTGCCATTCGTGATGAAGGACTCGAGATTGACGATACGATTGATCCGATTGTGCTTCGTGCCCCTGGTGTCGTTTGGGAAATCTGCGAAGAAGGCCCTCACCAGACAGCAATCGGAAAAATTAATTTACGTGGTGAACCACTGAGAATGGAATTGCGTTACGGAACGGGTTCTCTGCGTGAACAACAATCGATACCTGTCGAAGAGCGCTCTCGCCTAACGAAGGCATATTGGGAATCATGGGCAGATCGACTGACCTTGCCAAATAGAGAGCCACGGCTTGTACGTCGAAGTGCCGTAGTTTTGAAAGGCCTCTGTTATGGCCCAACAGGTGGAATTGTCGCTGCTGCCACAACAAGTCTGCCGGAAGATTTTGGTGGTTGCCGCAATTGGGATTATCGATACTGCTGGCTTCGGGATGCAGCTATGTCGGCAGCATCGTTGGTGAAACTCGGCAGTTTCAATGAAGCAATGGGTTTCCTTGATTGGATGCTCGGGGTAATCGACAGAGCTGCGGCTCCAGAGAGGCTCATGCCTTTGTATACTGTGACCGGGCATGAAGTTGGTGCTGAAGCAGAGATTGGCCAACTGGCCGGTTACGCCGGAAGTCGACCTGTGCGAGTTGGGAATGCAGCTCGTGGACAAGTTCAACTTGATGTTTTTGGTCCGATCGCTGAGCTCATCTGGCAATTGTTACTGGCTGAAGCACCCATTTCGTCAGAGCATTGGCGACTCGTCGATGCCACTGTTCGTGCGGTGGAAGCCAGATGGCACGAACCGGACCATGGAATCTGGGAAATCCGTAAACCTCGAAGACATCACGTCCACTCCAAAGTCATGTGCTGGCTTACTGTTGATCGAGGCATACGTATCTCAGATCGTTTTTTGAACCGACCTCGTCCTGAGTGGGAAGCATTACGAGATACCATCGCTGCAGATATTCTTGAAAATGGCTGGAATAAAAAACTTGGTACTTTTACTTCCGCCTACGGGGATGAAGATCTTGATGCAGCGGTGTTATGGATTGGACTCTCCGGTTTACTTGACTGTAAAGATTCAAGATTCTGCGCAACAGTCAATGCAATTAATAATGATTTGAGGGAAGGGCCAACGGTTTATCGGTACATAACAGATGATGGTCTGCCAGGAAGAGAAGGTGGTTTTTTTATCTGTGCATCGTGGCTTGTAGAGTCTTTCTATCGAGCAGGCCAAACAGATAATGCAGAAGAATTATTTGAACAGCTTGTAGAGCTGTCAGGGAGTGAAGGCCTCCTTCCAGAACAGTATGATCCTAGAATCCAAAAAACGCTTGGGAATCATCCTCAAGCCTATTCTCATATTGGACTCATTGAGAATGCTTTGCTGTTATCCCAAAAATAACGTGTCTTGCCATCGTGAGAACGTCGTCTACTGACGAACAAGGACACTCGATCCAGGACCTAGGATATCAATCAGTTCAGCGAGATCGCGGCCAGGAACAACGAGACTCATGTCAGGAGCTTGGTCGCTCACTCCTTGCGAATCATCGATTGCTTCAATCCTTAAACCATCATTCAAAAGAATCGTTGACTTGGGGCTTTGGTTCTGCTCAACGTACGAGACCTGTGATGCAATCGCGTCTTGTGACGCTGGCGATGTACCTCGATTTACTTCAAGCACTGAAAGTGAGACTCCTACTCTCTCTTGCAAACGGCGACCAATCACAACCGGAAAACTACCAGCATAATTGCCTCCAAGTTGCAAACTCAGACGACGTCGCGATACACTCACAACAGCGTCAAAAGGTCCACGCACCAACTTGATCGCTTCCCCCGGCAAAAGGCTGTCAGGTGTATCAACACCATTAATCTTTCCAAGCAACTGCCAGGGAACACCCACAGTCATGGCAATCGTTTGCAACGTATCTCCAGGAGCAACAATATGCGGCGGAAGTAGTAGGTCTTCCTGAGAATAGATGACTGTACCTGCTAATTGCCCAAGGAGATCTTCAAGCCGTTGACTTTCTTCTATCCCAAGAGTCGGATCATCGTACCAAGCTGACAACACTGCAAGAGCTTCGACATAGCGTCCATTTGCGAGTTTCTCATGTGCATCGGCCCACGCGGAAGCAAAGGCTGACGGCTGTTTTCGTTGCTGAGGTTGCGTAGACGATAAGTCAGCTGCTTGTGAAGCGGACGGTTGTGCGAGGCCAGACTCCGTCGCTAACGGGTCAGGCGTTGCACCAACAATATCAACAGTGGGCATGGACGGGTGCGCTCCATTATTTAACTGACTTTGTTGCATCCCGGGAACAGTGGGACCAGACAGAGTTGATGGCACTGCCGAATCTGTTTCAGAGGGCGGTGACTGACTTTCTGGGGAAGAAGGATGGTCAACTGCAAGTGGCATAGCCTGACTTGGCACGTCACCAGTGGCAGGCGGAGAGGCAGGAATAGCATTCAGATATGTGGGCTCCTGACTCACTACGGAGTTGTCGACGTTGTCTTGTGTCGTGCCCACGGCAGAAGTGGACGGCTCAGGAATATGCACAGTCGGAGCAGAAAAGCTGTCCTCACCCTTTACAAAAGCCGGAGCCTCATCGAGTTGCTCATCACGTTTTCCTTGTTGAACAACGGTGTAAGCTCCATAAAGAATCATTCCTAAAAGGCCAAGGACAAGCATTGGCTTAAGGGCTTCGAGAGGATCACTAGTGGGCTCTGGACGACGACGACGCGTTTTTGAGCGGCTTGGCATAACGGCTTAGCTTTCCCAAAAAAGGAGGAGTGTTCCTAAACGGCAAGGATAGTAGAAGTCTCTCAGTGAGACCGCCAGCCCGCTTAAGAACAATTTCGAGAGCGAAAGCAAAGGGCATTGGAATGGGATTATTCACCAGACAGAACTTTGGGGCTTTAGGCAAGATGCATGACAACAGAACCATTCCTAGGGCCACAGAAACTTGTTTTGGATCCCTCTCTTTTCCCTTCCAAGATGTCTACACACATATCAGATAGAATTTTGATCGGTTCATTTTGCAATGGCAATGACGATAAATTAGCCAAAACGCCTCCTCTACGGTCCAAAAAAATAGTTCTGGAAGCTGGACTGCCTTTTCCATTGTGCCTGTTGGGAGTACGATCTGTCTCTATGCCGAAACGCAATCTGTTTTTCATAATCTTCGTAGTTTTTGCTGGCATGCTGGCATGGTTAGCCAGAGACCATGGTGGCCATGGACGTCGTTTTGCGGAAGTGCTTGCGACGGTAGAACAACGCTATGTGGAACCGGTGAATGGCGAACAGATGTTTGCCGCTGCCATGAATGGCCTCTTTTCCTCACTTGACGAACACTCATCGTTCATTAGCGGAACACTGAAGGAAGATCTCAATATTTCGCTTGACCAAGAATTCGGTGGTGTTGGTCTTGAACTTGCGACCCGAGACAATCTTATAGAAGTTCAATCTCCTATTGTTCGCTCACCCGCTTGGAGTGCTGGAATCGTTGCCGGAGATATTATCGAATCCATTGATGGACGTTCCACAGCTGGATGGTCACTCTCGGAAGTTGTTGCTGCACTTCGCGGGACACCAGGAACTGTTGTGACTCTTGGACTTTCTTCAGTCAAAACTGACCCAACGTTGAGAACATTAGATCCGACAGCCATCATTCCATCAGTCAATGAGAAAAAAAATGTTTCTTTGATTCGTGAGCAGGTTCTTGTTGAAAGTGTTCTTGGAGATCGGCGACTACCAGACGGCTCTTGGAATTGGTGGATTCAGGCTGAAGAAAATGTTGCACTCATACGCATTACCCAGTTTGGCGAGCGAACCGTCGGAGAGGTCCGTGCCGCTCTTCAAGCTATTTCAAGGCGATGTACAACTGATGGTGTTAATGGCATTGTGATTGACCTCCGAAACAATGGCGGTGGTCTTTTGGAATCTGCTGTGGATGTTTGTAACCTGTTCCTTGATGCAGGTGTCATTGTAAGCACACAAACGAAGGATGGCACGACTGTCCCAAGGCTTGCGACAACCGATCATCTCGTACCTGAGATTCCAATCGTCGTACTCATCAATGAACTGACAGCGAGTGCTTCAGAAATTGTGGCTGCTTGTCTGCACGACAACAAACGTGCCACCATTGCAGGCAGTCGATCATTTGGAAAGGGTACTGTTCAGACACTGATTCCCCTCTCTGACGAATCTGGGATGTTAAAGCTCACCACCTCTGAATACTTACGCCCCAATATGATGCCGTTACATCGTGATGCAAAAGACGATGCGACTGTCTCTTGGGGAGTGGAGCCTTCCCCGGACAACCAGATTACACCAACACGTCAACAGGAAGAAGCAACAACAAGGTGGTGGCACAATCGAGATACACTAGTATTTCCAGATGATAGACCTTCTTGTTGCGCAGCTCCAAGCAGGATGACCGTTCAACTGCCGACATACGACTTAGTCGCACCACCCACAGGGCCATCTCCTCGTGAGGCTGATATCGTCCTTTCAAAAGGCCTTGATATCCTGTTGTCAAAGACAGCTGAAAAAAATTAATGCGGCAACTCAGAGTTCTGCTGCAAGGAAAAAACTTCCTGCGACGCAAATGAGCCCGCTTGTTTGTGCCATGACCTTTGCCAACGCAAGTGCTTTTTTGGGGGTTTCCACGAGGTGTGGTTGGTGCATCCCCACTGACTGAGCCGCAATGGCTAACTGCTGTAAAGATGCCGCCCGAGGGTTCGTGTGGTATTGCGTAAGTATCACATGGTCAAACCATCCGCTAGCTGCTGCTAACATTGATTCGATCTGTTTGTCTTGACTGGCAGCAAAAACAAGAATGCACGGCCTGCGTTGTGCCTTTTGTGGAAAGACGGCCTCAATAAGAGCCTTCATAGAATCCTCATTATGCGCCGCATCAATGATGATCAGAGGGTTATCTGAACGAATCGAAATACGTGCAGGAAGTTCCGTAGCACGCAAACCAGCAGCCATTGCTTCCTCGGAAACCGGCCATCCGCTCTCGGAAAGCATGCGGATCGCAATCACAGCAAGTCCAGCATTTTTGATTTGATGGACACCAGCCATGCCGACTAAATACGGTTCTTGACACAACGCAGGACGTGCTGGCATATCATCAGAGAGGCTCTTCACCAACACAGCAAGTGCCTTTTGTAACTGTCCAGATGGTTTTGGCTGAGGGACTGGAATACATTCAAAATCTCTACCGAGCTGCAAGGATCTTGCATGCTTTTGTATTGCAACAGACTCGATGACCTGATCTGCCTCCTTGCTCCCTGTGGCTGAGATAACCGGGCACCCCTCCTTGATAATACCCGCCTTTTCCCGAGCTATTGCCGAAATGGTGTCTCCCAGTATTCGTGTATGGTCCAAACCAATGCTTGTAATAAGGGTCAGTACTGGAAGTGATAAATTTGTTGCATCCAACCGACCACCAAGACCTGTCTCAACAACAGCAAGATCAACACCTACTCGAGCAAAATGAAAGAAAGCGATTGCCGTTAGAACCTCAAACCAGGTGGGGACCGGCTCACCCGCAGGCGTAGAAGCATCAATCTTTTCAACAACAGGAATGACCTCTGTAAACACTTCCTCCAATTCGTTCTTCAAGATTGGCTTGTTCCTAACCCCTATTCTCTCTTCCAGTCCATGTACGTGCGGTGACAAATAGTGACCAACGTTATGCCCAGCATGGGCAAGAACCGCCGCTATCATCGCTACTGTGGAACCCTTGCCTTTGGTACCAGCAACGTGAACAACACGGAACTGTTGCTCGGGATTACCAAGTTCATGCAGCAGTCGACGCATTGCGCCCAAATTAAGCCCCTGTTCGTGGGAAAAGTCTTTCCCGCTCCGCTCATAATTGATCCTTTGATCAAGCCATGCGATTGAATTGCACAGAGGATGGATTCCAGAAGCCCTACCAGTTGGCGTCACCTGTACTGTCTCCTGAATTCCCAAACACCACCAAATTCAAATTGAAAAAGCCCCCAGTTTATGTCATTTCGTTGTTCGCATAAAGCAAACACATTCTTCTTGAGCGGTCTTGACGGCAGCCACGACTTTGTCGAATTTCTCGCCATATCATGAGGTTCAAGCTGTGTTTGAAAAAGAATCATATAAAGCGGGTTGCTGCTGTTTTGCGTTATTGATCTGTCAATTATTCATTTCCAGCACTGGGGCTGCAGAGCCTAATCATACGTTAATCCCCGTCAATGAACCCTCAACTCTTTACGTTTCCGATCCGAACAACGAACAGATTTTCTTGGGATTCCCGGAAAATGTGAGCTACAGCCAGTCTCCATGTTGGCCGCGGTGGTTCGCGAGTGCGACTGGACTTGTTATGACACGTTCACTTGCATCAAATACCATTTTTACTGGCCCCGGTGGGGTATCCATCGACACAGCAAACGCATCTGCCTCGTGGCCTGGTGGAGTCGACCTTCGGATTGGTCGTTGGTTTGGTGATCGGCAAGAGCATGCCTTCGAGATGGTGTATTGGGGAGTTTACAACATTGGCTCTACTTTTTCTGATTCAACACCAACCACATCTGGTTTGCTACAACGATCAGATCTCATAAATGATGTTGAAGTAAATTGGCTTTATTCTCTTGGCGAACGGCCTGAGTTTTTATCACAGAATCGAAAAACAAATCTTATGTGGCTTGCCGGCTTTCGTTTCTTTCAGCTGGAAGATACTCTTGCATTTGAGTCCGGAACTACGTCTTTGGACATTGCGACAAATAATAATCTATATGGGGCTCAAGTCGGTGCACGATTTGATTGGAAACTAGCACCTCGATGGCGTTTTTCAGCTGTCCCAAAGTTTCTTCTCGCTGGCAATGCCGTTACCAACACATCAACACTCAATACAACGAGTATCTTTTCTGATCTTGGTGTTTTTTCATGGCTTGGATCCATCGACACAAGCATAAATTGGGATTTCTCGGAACGTTGGACTCTGTGGATGGGATATCGAGTTGTAGGAGTAGGAAATATCTCGCAAGCCGACCAGCAATGGCCAAACACTGTGCCCACAACAATTGATCAGCTTTCAGGTATCACTGTCGGCTCAGAGTCGATTGTTCATGGTGGATTTGCAGGATTTGAGAAACGCTACTAGATATTTCACCAGAAATTGCTGGTCAACAATCTTTTTTCTTTTTTTCGTATAGACTAAATGTCATGAGTGAAGAACAAACAGCCTGTGAACTTTCGTCAAAAAAATGTGTGCCATGTGAGGGAGGCGTTCCAAAGTACTCTCTTGAAGACGCCAAATCTCAGATATCTGCATTAGAAGGCTGGCAACTGACTCATGATGGCACACGGATCCGTCGTGATTGGAAAACAACCAATTTCCGTGACGGCATCAAGCTCATGAATAACATCGGTGCCCTCGCTGAGCGCGAGCAACATCACCCTGATCTTCACCTTGAAAACTACCGGCATATCTGGGTCGAACTCTACACGCACGCAATCGGCGGGCTGTCTGAAAATGATTTTATTTTAGCAGCAAAAATTGATCAGATAGCTCCACCACAATAATCAATAGCACGAGCAATTTCACTTTTCAGATTGTTTCGTGCAACAATCCTATCAACAAATCCGTGTTCGAGAAGAAACTCACTGGTCTGGAAACCCTTTGGTAACTCCACACGAATGGTTGCCTTGATTGTTCGAGGTCCAGCAAAGCCAATCAGTGCCCGGGGTTCTGCAAAACAAAGATCCCCAAGGGAAGCAAAGCTTGCAGCAACACCTCCCATTGTTGGGTTCGTAAGCACCGAAATAAATAAACCTCCTGCACGTGAATAGCGAGCAAGTGCTGCTGATACTTTTGCCATTTGCATCAGAGAGATAATACCTTCATGCATCCGAGCGCCTCCTCCGGAGGCACTGATGATAATCAGTGGAAGTTTTTGTTCTGTTGCGCGTTCGACAAGTCGAGTGAGACGCTCACCGACAACACTTCCCATGCTACCCATAATAAAAGCTGAGTCCGTCACACCACATGCTACTCGCCGGGCACGAATCATACCTGTGCCGGTAAGTGCCGCATCCGAAAGGCCAGTCCGCTTTTGTTCTGTAATTAATCTATCTGCATATGGTCGTTTGTCTTTAAATCCAAGAGGATCAGCTGGACGAAGATCTCCATCCCATTCTTCAAAGGTTGCGGGATCCAGTAACTGATTCATTCGCTGCGCAGCTGACACATACCAGTGGAAACCGCATTGAGGACACACATTTAGTAGTGCTTCTGCTTCCTTACGATAAATGGTTGCTCGGCAGCCTTCACATTTTTTCCAAAGCCCCTCAGGGACGCCACGTTTTGGACGCGATGGTTGCAGTGACTGAGCCTTCATAGGTTGACTTTTTTTCCCACCCTTTGCTTGAGACATTGGCTGATTTGTCATTGATTGGATCTGATGTTCCATATGAGTTTGCTGAAAAGTAGGTCAAAACTGAATTTTCATGAAGTCGACTACGCAGTAGTGTAGCTTGAAACATCCCAGAAACGCATCGCCAATGGAAGGCTAAGAAAATTTGTCGCAAACCAGTGTTTTCTTGTGTGGTACGTCGACAAACTGCTCAACACGCAGGCCCTTCTATCCAGCACGCCGTTCTCCATCATCTTGAAAATCTTCCAGAACACGAAACGAAAGTAGATAGTCATAACTACGCTGCTGAACGAGCAATCCGTTCGAGGTCTTGTATTGCTTTTTGATAATCAGGTGAACAAAGAACAGAACTTCCAGCTACCAACAATTGAGCTCCTGCTGCAGACACAAGGCCTGCCGTCTCTACCGAAATACCACCGTCAACACCAAGGCGAAAAGAAAGTTTTTTTCTTTCTCGAATTTTCCGAAGATCAGACAGTTTATTGATTGCAACTGAATCAAAACGTTGCCCTCCAAAGCCAGGCTCAACGCTCATTACAAGTATGCCATCACACATATCAAGAAATGGTTCAACCTGTTTCAAAGCTGTCTTCGGACTTATGGCCAAGTGTGCTTTCGCACCTAACGATTGAATTTTCTGCAATGTGGAACTGGGATCCTTCAAAGCCTCAATATGCACGGTGAGGATATTGGATCCTGCAGAAACATATTCTTCGATAACTCGATGCGGTTCTTCAATCATCAAATGGACTTCAAGAGGAACCGTTGATGCTTTGCGAACTGCTTCAACAATAATTCCACCGTACGTCAACTGAGGTACGAACCGACCATCCATAACATCAAGGTGAAGACCTAACGCACCTGCATCTTCCAATCGCTTGACCTCATCTGCCAGATGACCAAAGTCACACATAAGCAACGCAGGAAGAATTATTGGTCCACACTTATCCAGTGTCGACGTAAGTTGGTCAAAAGATTTTCCTGACTGAAATGTCACAATCGCAACTCTAAAAACCTTGACAAGCAGCACAAACTTGAAACGTCACAAGAGTCTACCACGTTCCTATCTGCCGTCACCGGGTAATACTTTGTAGTCGGACACCTGTGCTTTCCGTGAGTAGACTTGTACGACGACAGGCTGGTACCAGAATGGAAAACACATATACCTTCGAAACAGCATTTCCAACGCGCCTAACGGACTCTGATCGGACGCTCATTGAAAATCGATTGCAGTCCATTGGTCGTGAGCTTTTGGCAACATCGATCAACAGCCAGCCGTCCTTTTTTTCAGCAGAGCGATTGGGGCAATATGCGAGTGATTGGGCTACATCCAACGATGAACTCAAGGTTCGTTTATTTCGGCTGATCGACTGTATGCCAATGCTTGATGATGCTACTGCGATCGACCAGCACTTAAGGGAGTATATCGACGATGACATACTGTCCCATCTCCCAACAACTATTCGTTTAGCGCTTCAGGCGGCACGTACAGGAATGTTGGCACCACTAGCCGCCCAAGCCGTCCGAACTGTGACACTTGCTCAGGCCCATCGATTCATAGCTGGTACAACACCAGAAGAAGCTGCTCGGTCTGCTCTGCGCGAGAGGCAACTCCACCGTGGTTTTACCCTGGATTTGCTTGGAGAAGCGGTCACAAGCAACCGTGAGGCAGATGCCTATGCGTCTTCCTATTTGAAACTCATCAATGAGGTTCCTCCGAAAGCTGTTCATTGGGAATATGATCCTCTCATCGATGATGGCCCAGATGGCGTCCTGCCACGAGTCAACCTTTCCCTCAAACTGTCAGCCTTAGACAGTCAATTCGATGCAATTGATCAACGAGGAACGAGTGAAAGAGTATTGTCTCGCCTTCGCCCCATTTGGCGCGCTGCTCGTGAAGCCGGGGCACACATACATATTGATATGGAAAGCTATGCAACAAAAGATCTTACTCTTTCAATATTCAAACAGATTGCCATGGAGAACGAATTCCGTGATTGGCCTCACTGCGGTATCGTTATTCAATGCTACCTTCGAGACGCCCCCATGGATCTTCTATCTTTATCCACGTGGGCTAAAAAAAGGGGGACGCCTGTGTGGGTGCGTCTTGTAAAGGGAGCCTATTGGGATTTTGAAACCATTCATTCCCATTCTGCTGGCTGGCCTCTACCTGTATGGCAAAACAAGTGGGAAACGGACAGATGCTTCGAGCAATGCACGACCTTCACGTTCGAACAAAATGCTTGTCTTAGACCCGCAATAGGAAGCCACAACATTCGATCACTCGCGCATGCTATGGCCGTCTCAGAACATCTTGATCTGGATAAAACCTGTACGGAAATGCAAATGCTGTACGGAATGGGCGACGCAGAAAAAAAAGCTGTTACGCAAGCTGGCTGGCGGATGCGTGTGTACATGCCATATGGTCAGCTTGTACCCGGAATGGCTTACCTTGTTCGTCGTCTACTAGAAAACTCTTCCAATGATTCTTTCCTACGGACTGAACATATGAAACAGGTGACTGCTGAACAACTTCTTGAAGTTCCAATGCCTGTAGACGTTTTCAAAAAGGATACCACGATGACACAAGAGGTCGATTCACGGCTAATGAAAAGAACCTTTGAAAATCAACCGCTTACAGATTTTTCGATCAAGAAAAACCGTGCCGTTATGCAGCAATCGATTGATCGACTTCGAAACACTTTTGATTCTGAAACACGAATCGTCGTTCCCCTTGTGATCAATGGCGAAACAATAGAGACAACTGAGAAATTCGAACGTCGAGATCCCTCACATCACAGTCGAATCATTGCCGAAGTATGTGCCGGCACAACTGCTGACGCTACACGAGCTATCAATGCTGCCTCAGAAGGGGCACCCATGTGGCATGCAGTCGGCCACCAACACCGATCATCTATCCTTCGGAAAGCAGCGTCGATTATCAAGGAACGTCGATATGAGTTAGCCGCTCTTCAAGTTTTTGAAGTTGGCAAATCGTGGCGTGAGTCTGATGCAGATGTAGCCGAAGCAATTGACTTCTGCAATTACTATGCAGACTGCGTACTGGATCTCTCTGTTCCTCGAAATGTGAATGTCCTTGGTGAAGAAAATACAACGACATTCAGGCCTCGAGGTGTTGCAGTCGTCATCGCTCCTTGGAACTTTCCGTTGGCGATTCTTGCAGGCATGTCTGCAGCGGCTCTGGTCACCGGTAATACCGTTGTACTCAAGCCTGCAGAACAATCATCATTAGTTGGGCTTCGCTGGTACGAAATCCTCATAGAAGCAGGTGTCCATCCAAATGCTTTAAGTTTTCTGCCGGCTCGTGGAGAGGTCGTTGGATCAACCCTTGTGACCCATCCAAAAGTTGATCTTATTGCATTTACAGGATCACGTTCCGTCGGACTCTCAATCAATCAACTCGCTGCAGAAAATCCTGGGCGATCGATCAAAAGAGTTATTGCTGAACTTGGAGGAAAAAATTCGATTATTGTTGATGATGATGCGGATCTTGATGAGGCCGTGCTCGGAACGGTCGCAAGTGCCTTTGGCTTTCAAGGACAGAAATGCTCTGCGTGTTCGAGAGTTATTGTTTTAGAGAATGTTTATGACGTTTTTATAGACCGTCTATCTCAGGCGGTGCAGAGCCTTCATGTTGGCCCTGCAGACGATCCATCCTCACGCGTTGGCCCCCTTGTTGATGCAGAAGCGAGTGAAAAAGTCTGTGCTTTTATAGAGCAGGGGAGACAAACGTCACATGAAATTGTTTCAGTGGACCCCAATACACTGTCAGATACTGGATGGTTTGTTGGCCCACACGTCTTTACCGATGTCGACCCTGCTTCTCCACTGGCACAGGACGAAATATTTGGTCCCATTTTAGTTGTCATGCGAGCCAAAAGTTTTGATCATGCTATTCAACTGACAAATGACACACCGTATGCACTGACCGCTGGAGTATTCTCCAGAAGCCCAGCGCACCTCCGTCAAGCGCGTCATGCAATCCAAGCAGGCAATGTTTATCTGAATCGGGGATGCACAGGAGCCCTTGTACACCGGCAACCTTTTGGGGGATACAAGCTTTCTGGAATCGGAAGCAAAACAGGAGGCCCTGACTATCTGCATCAGTTTGTCGTACCGCAGACAGTAACAGAGAACACCATGCGACGTGGCTTCGCTCCTTCAGATCATACAGCTTGAATTGCTCCCTCATCATTTATCACGGGAGATTTGCGAAAACACCGTGAAATGAACATCTCAATCATCACAATCCTGTCTCACAAAAAACTCATAATACTTGAGTACAACATACTTCTTCATACTTGCGTCGTGGAACGTTCATGAGAAATATGCACATGACAAGACCTCTATCGGTTTGGATCCTTTCTATTACGTGCACCTTGGCTGCTACGACAGCGCATACGAGTGAATTGGATCCTAGACTGTTCCCGTATCAAAAGGCTTCTGGAGAGGTGACTGGCTCACTGAAGTGCGTTGGTTCCGATACGATGAACAACTTAGTAGCCCTCTGGGCAGAAGACTTCAAAAAGTTCTATCCAAGTGTTCAAGAAGGAATCGAGGGAAAAGGATCTTCCTCGGGCCCCCCCGCTCTTACCGAAGGTTTGAGTATCTTTAGCCCAATGAGTCGTGAATGGAAGCCATCGGAAATTGATGTCTTCAAACAAAAACATGGCTACGCTCCCACAGTCTTGCTGACAGCGATTGATATGGTGGCAATCTACGTTCATAAGGACAATCCGCTTGAAAAGATCTCTCTGCCACAGCTTGATGCCATTTATTCAAAAAACCGGAACGGTGGGATCCGTTCAGATATTCGCACGTGGGGAGATCTTGGTTTGGAGGGAGAGTGGAAAGAAAAACCGATTAGTCTGTATGGCCGAAATGCGTCGAGTGGCACCTATGGCTTTTTCAAAAACCATGCGTTATTCAAAGGGGATTTTAAAGCAACTGTGAAAGAGCAGCCAGGGAGCTCCTCCGTTGTAAAAGCAATCTCCAATGACCGATTTTCTATTGGTTACTCCGGCATTGGCTACAAGACTCCTGAGGTTCGCGCTGTACCACTTGCTTGGACCGCACGTGACAAAGCCATTCCTGTTGAGCCCGTTTATGCCTACAGAGGAGAGTACCCTTTGGGAAGGTTTCTATACATCAGCTTAAACCACGAGCCGGGCAGTCTACTCGATCCGCTACGAAGAGAGTTTCTTCGTTATATACTCAGTGCTGATGGTCAGGCCATCGTTCAGCGAGATGGCTATCTTCCAATCACCGCGAACATTGCCGAACAAGCTATCAAGAAAGTCAATCTGAATTGAACTGTCGGCTACATAAGTGATTGGGCAAGGACACCGACATCATGAAGAAGGCACCCTTCACGACACGATTCACACCAAGAAAAACATCGTCCTGGACAAAAACAGCTGATGGATTTGCAAAAATAATTATTACAACTGGTGGGTTAGTCACTATTTTTTCCGTTTTCGCTGTTGGCTTTTTTCTCCTCGCAGTCGCTCTACCACTGTTCAAACCAGTCCTTGTCGAAACGAAGAATACCGCGACTGAAACGCACATAACGAAACATTCATCTTGCCTTGGCGTTGATGACTCTGGGCTTGTGGCATGGATACTCAACGCAGAGCAAAGTCATTTTCAGTTTCTTGATCTGTCGAACGGCAATGTACTTGGACAACAGGCCTCGACTGGCAGTGGCTTAGAGAACATGACTGCCATTCACATCTCGCCACCTGGGCTTGATGCAGTATGTGGCTTTGCTGACGGTACTTTGCGCAAAGGACAGCTAGGACTTCAATCTTCCTTTGTTCCAGACATTGGAACGAACTCTTCTTCGCAAGGTCAGCCCTCAGTTGACGTGCAAAAAAGACATGAGTCAATTTTTGTCAGGAATGAAAATGGTCAAATGACACGATTGTCTTTCGTTGCAGAATTTCCAGCGCAACTCAAGGAATCACTCAATTCAAAAATTATTGATGTTGATAGTGTCATGCTCAATAACGGCCTGCTTGTCACAGCACTCGGTTCAGACGGCCGCATTCTGCTTCGGCATGAAACATCCCGTGAAAATCTACTTACCAATGAAACGAAAACAACAATCCAAACAACAGTCATTGAACCACCGTCGTTACCTGAATCGAAACATCCACTCTTCATATGTACCTCAGGATTGGGAGACCAGCTCTTTGTTTTCTTTCAGACTGGCACTGCTTATCGCTACAACATTCGGTCAATTGAAAAACCTCAATTGATGGAGACGTTTGAAAGTTCGCCAAATGGCATTCATGTCACTGCCGTGAAACGTCTCTATGGTGGGAATGCTATTGCCGTCGCCAATATGGAAGGCACGATACGAATATTTTTTACAAGCAGGGGTGCCACACAACAACAGTCCATTGATGGGCTTACAATGATCGCTGCAAAAGCATTTTCAACCTCCGGCGCCATCACAGCGTTAGCTGCATCTCCTCGCTCTCGCCTGCTTGCGGCTGCGAATACCTCAGGGGAACTCCTGCTTTTACAAACAACTACGAACAGTGAAATTCATAGGCTTCAACCCACTCAACTCATTCATGCTCCAGCCCATGAGTTGGTGATATCTCCACGGGAAAACTTTTTGATTGCGCACAATCATAAAAATCTCATTACATGGAACCTGGATATAGGCCACCCGGAGGTCTCCGTGAACTCGTTGTTCAAACCTCTATGGTATGAGAATTACTCAGGCCCAGTGCATGCGTGGGAGACGACTGGCCATGATTCTTTTGAAGCAAAATTTAGTCTCATTCCGCTCATTTTTGGAACCGTTAAGGCCTCCGTGTATTCAGTAGTATTTGCTGCACCCATTGCCATATTGGCTGCGATTTTCTCTAGCCAATTCCTGACTCTCAGATGGCGTTCACGTATAAAGCCGATGATTGAAATGATGGCGAGCCTCCCGAGTGTTGTACTTGGCTTTCTCGCAGGCCTTATTTTTGCTCCCATGATCGAACAAGCTCTTCTGCCTACACTTATTCTTGTTTTTACGATCCCATTCACCTGTCTTTTATTTGCTCACCTATGGCAATTCATCCCTGAAAAGTTTGACTTTCGACTATCGAACCTACGCTTTTTTATCATCCTATTGATTGCTCTGCCATTGGCGCTGGTACTGTCAATGACACTAGCACCGGGCGTTGAACAGTTCCTCTTTAGCGGTGAGATTTCAAGCTGGCTTGATGGCCGCGACAGTAGTAGTTTTGGAGGTTGGCTCGTTGCAGCCCTACCGTTGTGCAGTATTCTAACGTGCTACTTTGTCAGCCGAACAATCTCCCCGCTGCTCTGTCGTTGCAACGTGCTTTGGGTAGAAAAATATAAAGCGATTATATCACTTTGTACGTTCCTCTTCGGAACTTTGCTTGCTATCGCATTCGCTATTGCTGTAGCGTTATTTCTTGATGCTATTCGAATTGACACACGGGGCAATCTGTTTGGGACATATGTTCAACGAAATGCTCTTGTTGTTGCCGTTGGCATGAGCTTTGCCATCATTCCAATTATTTTCACCATCGCTGATGATGCACTTTCAAGTGTTTCTGATCACCTTCGGAATGCATCACTGAGTGCAGGAGCTACACCATGGCAGACAACAGTACGAATTATTATTCCTACAGCTGCAAGCGGTCTCTTTTCAGCTGTGCTCATTGGTTTTGGACGTGTTATTGGTGAAACAATGATCGTACTTATGGCAGCCGGGAACACACCAATATTGAGCTGGAATATCTTTAGTGGCTTTCAAACACTCTCTGCGGCCATCGCTACAGAATTGCCTGACTCTTCACAAGGGTCGACGCATTATCGTGTTCTGTTTCTAGCCGCATTAGCACTCTTTGCAATGACTTTCTTGGTAAACACAACAGCAGAAATTGTTCGACAACATTTCCGAAGGCAGGTCAATGACCTCTAGATCGTCTGTAAAAAAAAGACTTCGATCTCGTTATTCTTCCATGGTTGCTCACGGCGAACCATGGATCTGGATCACTGGTGGTTCGTTGGCACTTGCATTCATCATGATCCTTGGACTTTTCGGGCTGATTATATTTCGAGGCGCAATTCATTTTTGGCCTCAGCCACTTGTATTAGTAACACAGCAAGATAACACAGCATTTCTTGGGGAGATCAGTCGGGGCAAGAAGGACGTTCACGATCATATTCTTCGGCTTTTTCGCATTGGTGATTATGAGCTATCACAAACAAACCAGTATAAGTGGTTGGATGATGACAAGATTGCGGACATGCATCCTCCCTTTTGGGCAACCGTTGTTGAACGACTTGATGGAGGACGTTTTCATGGCATGCCTGTTCGTGTTTTCTACCAAGAACGGGTTGTCGCCGATGGTCCCGAAGCCGCATCGGAAATGTTTGAAGAAAAACACCCAATGATTCAGCGTAAAATTGATGAAACTGCTTCATTTGATAAATATGATCGGGGTAAATTACAGCATCAATTGAGGACAGCTCGATTAGCGATTGTACAAGCTGGCCTTCAACATGGAAAAACAAGTACTTTTTACGAAGAAGCTATCAGACAAGAGCAGGTGATAGCCAACCGTGTTGCGATACAGATAAGTGCCTTAGATAACAAAGTCCACCAACTACGTTCAGAATATGTTGGGTGGTCATATGAATTTAAGTCTCCCTCTGGAGAACTGTATCGTATTCCCATGGAATCAATCGTCCAACTTTGGCAGCCCAATCGACTTTCCTTTTTTGGTAAAATCAACGTCTATGTGATGCGCTGGTCACATTTTCTTTCGGCTGATCCTCGAGAGGCCAACAGTGCAGGAGGAGTTTTCCCTGCCATCTGGGGAACCGTGGCCCTAACGCTACTTATGACTCTCATTGTCGCCCCATTGGGTGTTGTGGCTGCGTTATACCTCAGTGAATATGCTTCCCGCAGTTGGATGACTGCAACGATGAGAATCGCCATCAACAATCTTGCTGGTGTCCCAAGCATTGTATACGGGGCATTTGGACTCGGTTTTTTCTGCTACGGCTTAGGCGTAAGCATTGATGAACTCTTTTTCATGCCTGCCCTTCTCGCTGATGGCCAGCCTACCTATGGCACGGGTGGCTTACTCTGGGCATCTCTCACGCTTGCATTACTCACACTACCAGTAGTGATTATCTCAACGGAGGAAGCCATTGCCGCTGTACCGAACTCAATGCGAAACGGATCATACGCCTGCGGTGCTACAAAATGGCAAACAATTCGACGAATTGTTCTTCCTCGAGCCCTGCCTGGGATCTTAACTGGTATTATCCTTGCCATGGCACGGGCTGCTGGTGAAGTCGCGCCACTTATGCTAGTTGGCGTAAAAAAACTCGCATTGGATTTACCCATTGATCGAACATTTCCGTATATTCATCCCGAGAGAGAGTTCATGCATTTGCCATTCATGATTTATGATATTGGCTTTCAAGGTTCAAATAGCCAAGGTTCTGAAGCCATTGTTTTCACAATTATATTTCTTCTTGTCGCCATTATTGCAGCTCTGAATCTCACTGCCATTATGATTCGCTCCAGAATGACTCGACTCGTTGTAAGTGAATCGTTTTAGGAAAAACGTATATATTTTCACGATCAATCCAAGCACGACATGGCTATAGTTTCATCCATAAAAAATCGAGAGACAAAACTGCCTCAAGACAGGCTTGTTGCTGTGGCTTCTGGGCAGGTCATCCCAAGTGAGGTGCACAAGAAAGTTTTTAGTAAAACTCCTATCCTAGAAATTGACCGTCTCAACCTATGGTATGGCTCAAAGCAAGTACTCAATGGAATCACGATGCCGATTCCTGCAAAACGGATCACATCTCTCATTGGGCCAAGTGGGTGCGGAAAATCGACGCTGCTACGAACCGTCAATCGACTCAATGATGTGATTGAAAATGTACGGATTACTGGCGACATGCGCCTCGATGGAGTATCGATTTACGACCCCAGTACGAATGTCGTTGAACTTCGTAAAAAAATGGGAATGGTGTTCCAAAAGCCAAATCCTTTTCCCATGAGTATCTACGAAAACGTTATTTATTCGCTGCGGATTGATGGTGAACACAACCGAGGGATGCTTGATGAAGCGTGTGAGTCTGCTCTTCGAGGTGCCGCCTTGTGGGAAGAAGTGAAAGACAGGCTGCACGACAATGCCCTGCAACTCTCTGGAGGACAACAGCAACGGCTTTGCATCGCACGAGCCATTGCTGCAAACCCGGATATTCTCTTACTTGATGAACCATGCTCAGCACTTGACCCAATCGCAACTGGAAAAATCGAAGATCTTATTCAAGAACTTCGAGGACACTATTCAATTCTCATGGTTACGCATAACATGCAACAAGCTAGTCGTTCGAGCGATTACACTGCATTTTTTTATCTTGGATGCCTTATGGAGTTTGGCCCTACCACAGACATCTTTACAAACCCTGTGCTTCAAGAAACAGAGGCCTATGTGAGTGGTCGTTTCGGTTAGTTTTGTATTCTTCATCATGCCTCATCATATTGAACGTCAACTTGAAAAACTCAAAGAGAAGGTGCTTCATCTTGGCACACTTGTTGAGGAGGCTATTGGCAAATCTATCCTGGCTTTGAGTAATGAAGATACACAGCTTGCGCAACGAGTCATGGATAGTGACGACGACATTGACAGAATGGAAGTCGAGGTCGAGGAGGAGTGTCTAAAGATATTAGCGCTCTACCAACCTGTGGCAACAGATCTTCGATTTGTTGTGTCCTTACTCAAAATAAACAATGATCTCGAACGAATGGGAGACTTGGCAAAGAACATTGCCAAACGAGTATCTCACATTGCTGCCAACACCTCCTTTCCAGTACCACATGAGATTCATGTCATGGCAACACATGCGCAAGAAATGGTACGAGATTGTCTTGACTCTGTCGTTCGAGGGGACCCAGTACTGGCACGTGCGGTGTGCGAGAAGGATGATCAGGTCGATGAATTGAGAAAACAGGTCTATACGATGGTTATGCAAACCGTCAAAAACTCCCCGGATACTATGGACACGCTTCTTCGCATTGATTCTGTTTCGAAAAACATTGAGCGGATCGGCGACATGGCCACGAATGTTGCTGAGGACGTGATTTACATGGTAGAGGGTGATATTGTTCGCCATCGGATGACCGACTGATGCGACTGAAGCAAAGACTTTCGGATAAGAATACACCACGAACACTCCGCAAACAGCCTGATGGTAAGATTTGGCCAGTGTTCATGAGCAGCGATTCAGCGTCTCACGGTCGTGTGAGAATACGTTTGATCTGTCTTTCATCATTTAGTCGTGGTAATATTGAACGAAGTGTTTTGAGAAGGAAAAAGGCATCAAGACTTTGATGGGCCCATCATGCAACAACCGCTTTTCAAGAACTGGTGGTTCTTTGTTGTAGTTGCTGTGATCAATCACAGTACGCTTGCTTTCTCTGAGGATCCTGTGACCGTTCTTGTAAATGGTCCTCTTTCTGGAACTGTTGGAGAAAAAGTCTCTTTCGAAGTTGAATTGGTGAATCGCTCAGGCCAGGCTCTTCAGCAACTACGCGTCGTAGATTATTTTGATGAAGGGTTCCGCCACGAAGTATCAAAAAGTCCTATTGAGCAACAAGGTGCGATTGAGCTGGCTGCAGGTACTTCTCGAAGACTTACTCTTGAGTTTTTTCTGAATCAAGCTGGCCGCCACTGCCATCGAGTAGAGATCATCAATCAAGAAAAAAAATTCATGGGGGGGGCAACAGCATGCGTCGAAGTCAAAACTGCCACAACAACTGCTACACCGCCATCAACTGAATCTGCATCAGCCACAAATGGCGACTCGACACGCTCGGAAAATTCATCCGCACCAAACAGCAGTGTCCCGCCAACAGCAAACCCACTACCGTTTGCGACTGCTCCTCCCTCAGTGCCATCTCCTGCTGCAGCAACCTCTTCGCCTGCTATGGATTCATCTCCCCCAACAACAGCCACCCAACCTGAGGCATCAACTCAACCCAATGGCTCAGCGTTGACAAGTCCTCCACCTTCATCTGTCGACACCACTACTCTGACAACTCCCAATGGAACTGCATCAGATATCCCCTCTTTCGAATTAGAACTAACAGGACCTGACAACATTCTTTCCGGCAACAAAGCGGAATTCTCTGCCAACATAAAAAACACTGGGAATGTCGCCACAGGGGAATCAACTCTTGACCTTTCTTGGGATGATAGTTTTTCTCCACTT
>CAXFJI010000004.1:0-24594 GCA_964003275.1 uncultured Planctomycetaceae bacterium | reverse complement strand
CATCTCGACGCTGTGGTCGACGAAACCCCATATCGCCCTGTGGTCGACGAAACCCCATGTCGCCCTGTGGTCGACGAAACTCAGGTCGACCCATTGGCCGATTTCCAGATTGAGATTGTTCGCCAGGCCCGCGAGCCTCAGAACCACGGGAACGCTGCGCTGCCTCGAAGGCTCGTCGTCCCATTGTGCGGGGATCTTCAAGTGAGCCTCCGATGATTCGCTTATAGCCAGCCTTCGCAACCTCTGATGCCCGGGGGCGTTTGAGATCAAGTTCACCACTGATTGCCAACATCGAATCACGAAGAACCTCAGCTTCAAGGCGTCGTGGATTCGCACGCCAGACGAGAGCATTATCAGGATCTTTTGCATGGTAGTTATCATTGAAAGTCGAACTTGTCCGATAAATCCGTGAATTTGTGATTTCACGAATAATCTCTTTTACAGACCATCCAGAATCAACAAATCGCAACGCGAGATAATCGAGGAGTGCTGGGTGGCTAGGTGGCTGTCCTGTAACACCAAAGTTTTCAGTAGAAGTTACGATGCCATTTCCAATGAGATGCTTCCAGATTCGATTGACCATGACCCGTGCTGTGAGTGGGTTGGCGTCGCTACCAACCCAGTGAGCGAATTCGAGTCGACCACTTGTATTTTCAGGAATAGAAAGAGCTTCTTCGCAGAGCACCCGGGGGATACCCCGACTGACTGTTTGTGCAGGTTGATCAATTTCACCACGGACTAGAATTCGGGCATCTTTAGGAGCTCCATTCTCTTGTACTCCCATAGTGAAACTTCTCGGATTGCCGTTCTCATCAACATTGCCAAGTCGACCAGACAGTTGCCCAAGCTCTCTGATTGTTGCCAGCCGTTGACGCTGAGCAGCGCCAGCGTCTCCTTGCATGCCACCTCGCCGAAGGCTTGAAAGACTATCGAGTTTACTCTCGATATTGTCACGTATACCCTGAAGTTCCGTTTCAGAGAGATGTCGATCAAAAGCATTCGGGTCATCGATTGGCAGCCGTATGAGATTACTGGTCTGTTTGGCTTGCGCACTACTAAATGTTCCATATTCAGACTGAGCATTTCCAAAATAGGTTTTTGTATTCAAGAAGATTCCCGCAAGCGCGTAGTAGTCTTCTTGTGGAATGGCATCAAATTTATGGTCATGGCAACGCGCACACGCAACAGAGGCACCCAGAAAAACACGAGTTGTCGTGTCAATTTGCTCATCGATTAGGTCGGCAAGAAATTGAATGCGGTTTTGCTCATTCAGATTTTTCGAGCCAACGGCAAGAAAAGTTGTTGCAACAAGGTTCGTTGCCCACTCTTCATCGGTGCGAACAGGAAGAAGATCCCCTGCAATTTGTTCCTGAACAAAACGATCAAATGGCTTGTCATCGTTAAAAGAATCAATTACATAGTCGCGGTATCGCCAAGCATGAGGGTACGTAATATTCACCTCACGGCCTGTTGACTCCGCATATCGAACAACATCAAGCCAGTGTCGCCCCCATCGCTCACCGAATTGATTCGTATCAAGCAGCGAGTCAACTACATGATGAACAGCAGCTTCAGGATCCTTTATCCATTGGGATTGAAACGAATCTGCCTGTTCCCTCGTAGGAGGTAGTCCAACAAGGTCAAAGTATAAACGTCGAATTACAGCATGCGGCTCTGCATCCTGAGCTGGCTGCATTTGGTTGTCCTCAAGCTTGGCGAGGATGTACGTATCTATTGCTGTTTGACACCAGTCCATGTTAGTCCGTACAGAAGCCGGAGCGCGTACAGGTTTTTGGTAAGCCCAGAAGCCAGATTTCGCCTTCTCTATATCGTTATCAGTGATGGTGGTGCGTATTTCAGTAACAGTGCTGACCCGGGGATCTGGGGCACCCATTTCAATCCAAGCCTTGAAGTCGTCAATGATTGATTGCGGCAGCTTTCGCTTGGGTGGCATGACATAGTCTTGATGGGTGATGGCGTTATACAGCCAGCTTTCTTCAAGATTTCCTGGCACCACAGCTGGTCCAGTCGCACCTCCAATCAACATGAGCTCTTTTGAGTCAAGCCGGAGGCCGCCTCGAACATTTCCTGCTTGATTGGAGTGGCATCCATAGCATTCTCTTACGAGAACAGGCCGAATTTTTGATTCAAAAAAGTTGACTTTTTCAGGACTTAAACTCTCGTCTGCAAGCATGGATGAACTGGCAAGCAGTGTCATGCACACGCTGAAAAAAAATCGACTATTCATAGGACTGCTTTTCGTATGTGGAAAGATAAAAGCCCCGACCAACCCCACGCCGCTGCGTAGTATAAACAACATTACGGCGTGGACGACTATCAATCAATATATGCCTTTTAGGCTCATTCCTCCTATCACTCTGACGGAGGTCTACGTGGAGTTTCTCCCCCTGGCGTGTTGTTCGCATCGGAGCCTGGTCTTCTTCTGTTGCCAGCAGGTGGACGTTGCATGCCTGGGCCACGTCGTTCGCGCATGGCGGTAAACATCTTCTCAAGTTCGGACGCATCAAGTTTTTTATCACCATCTTCATCAAAATTTTCCATCATCCGTTTCACCATCTCTTCTGGTGCAGGAGCTCCACGAGATTGTCCTGGTGGTCGATCTCCTGGTCTACGATCACCATTTCCAGATTCTGGACGACGTGGCCGCTGAGGGCGTTCACCACTTTGGCTCTCACTATTTGCATTGTCGGGTTGTTCTGCCCAAGCAGGTTTTGCAGCAAGAAATGCGATGGTCATCATAAGAAAACAGACAGGACGTAACATATTGTTTTACCTTTCAAGTCAGTAGTAATGCGAAGGAGAATGTGTAAGGGGATTGAATGGTTTGTGATGACCATCACCAGGAATGACATAGAAACCAGATCAAGAATTGATGTGTTGAGTATATTCAAAAAAAGGCTTCAGTGTTCTTTAACGTGGTGGAGTCAAGAAGGTTTCATAAAGAACAGAAAATCCAGTGTTTTCTTCCGAAAACAACGTTATGCCGAGTTTTGTTCTCGGTCACAAAGAACAGACAAAACAACGAATGGGCCGACATGGGCCAAGGCCCAAGTGACACGGCAGCATACTCATGCAGCAGAATCTCCTTCAGTTTCTCAGTACCTAAGTGTGTGAAAAGAGGAGCTATGCAGACTGTTCGCGCATGCCTGTTTGGCCAGTATCTAGAGTGTGAGCAATCCCACGTGACCTCTGAGGATTATTCCGGGCATGTGGTGCGCACCAAGTCATCGCCAGAGTCGAAGGAGTCTCAGTCAAGAGTTTCTGAGGGCCCAGCATTGACCCTTGAGCTGTAGCTATCCATGCATTAACCACGAATAAAATAGGTAACTTGAAGAGCACCTTACTGACAACGACCCTTCACCGGGGAGTTTGGGCGAATCTGTGACCGATACGACACGCATGAAAAGTTTTACTATGCAGTTTTGTTGCGTCGTTGTAGTGAGTGGTTTCTTGGCTTCGGTTGATTCCACGACTGATGCAGGTGAATATCCACGCGTGTTTCATTGTTCACCATGTGATCGTGGGGTTGCATGCTCGCCATACGGAAACACCGGCTGTGGCCCAAGGTATTGGGGGGCTGTCCCTGAAGAAGGTCGATGTCCCGATCCATGTGACAAATGCAATCGATGGCGAAGCTGTTATGGAGGGATGCCAAGGAGTGATTTGTTGGCTCCATGGCAAATGGCACCAGGCCGTGGTTTTATGCCGCCTGAATATCTTGGCTACGACACTCGATCTTCGTGCCACCGATGCAAAGGTGGTCTTTAGTGCTCTTATGTATTCAGCCAGGTTGCAGCGAATGTAATTTCATCACCACGTTCTCTACAGGCATGGCGGACATCGTCGAGTTTATTTCCTTTGATAGCTAGCTCAACAAGTGAGGGGAGCATGCCGGCAGCCTGAAACATACTCGGCATGTTTGATTGAGGTGGTCGTTCAAGTGCGACGTGAACGGCGTCAGCAGAACGACCAAGGCGTGAAAGTAGAAAAAGAAGTGTGTCTGAGGGAAGTGTCTCACCGGCGGCAATACGCTCTGGGGTGATGGCCTTGCGAAAGAACGCAAGAGCTTCGTCAACATTTTTCCCAAGTAACGCACCAAAAAACAGACAGGATGCTTCTCCGACCTTTTCAAATGGGGGCTCTCCAGGGTATGTCACATTCTCTGGAAGACGAGACGCATAAACAGCAAGCTCCCATGCCAATTGTATGATTTCCATGTCAGTGCTTATTCGAGCAAAACGCAGCACAGACTGCAGGTGTGACACATCAACATGAAAACTTGGATCGTCGTGAAGTCCTCCAGCGGATTCCAGGAGTTCTGTTATGGAGAGGGCTTCGGAGAGTTTTTGTTTGTCTGTTCTATCTCTTTGGGCGAGATCATTTTTGAGAGCTTCACATAGCTCTTCATTCAGGTGACGAACAAGAACAGCAATCGCACTTTGCTGTTGAAAGCCAGGGAGTCGAGTGATGACCTGATCGAATGCTGTTATCGAATTACATGTGCCTTGAGATTCGATGACGAGGCGGATGCCAAGTGCTGGATCAACATTTTCCCATAATGCCACCTGAATAATGTCCTGCATTTGAGCCATTGCAGTTTCTTCATCTTCAGGTGGTGAAGCTGCTAATTCAGCAAGTTTCTTCGCCACCTCATTCTGCGCTGAAGTGGCACGCAGATACATCCAGGCAGCAGTAACCTCTCCTGCTTCCAACAGAGGCCAACCAACTTCGCTACAGGCAGTCAGCGAGGCTTGGTCAAGTTGTTCTTGCGTTGCCGCATTAGGCGTACCTATATCACCAGTGGGAGGCAGTCCAAGCTTTATGCGTGCCTGCATGAGCCGGAGGTCAAACAGTGCGTGCCAGCGATGCCGTTCCCGAAGTGACTGGGCAAGTTCTTCGAGCATTACGTGGACACCATCGTTCGCGGCGGTTGCGGTGAGTGAATCGAAGATATCAGTCATGGTTGTGAATGAGTGTAATTCAGGAACAGTGAACAGGTGGATTTAAAACCTACGAGTGAGCTTTTCGTCTTCTTCGAGTTCGCTTTGGTGCTGGGCGTTCATCATGATCGTCATTATTGTTTTGCTCAAGTGATTTTTTCTGCGTGATGATGATGCAGTTTTCACCAAGGTCCAATTCATTCGGTTCTTCAATTGGCTTCCCACGATCGTCAAGCTTAACATCGGCGTCGGAAGTTTTCTTTTTTGCGACAACAAGTAACTTGTCATAGAGCGCTGTTCTATCCGACCCATTGATTGTTGAAACAGCCGTCGCTACTTCTCCAAGGTAACGGAGAAAAACACTGCGACGTTGTCCTTCTTGCGCAACTCGCAGCCGCCGCCGCAAATACATTCCCAGCTTGCGACCAACGGCCTGCAATGCGAGACGAATTTCCTTTTGAATTTCTGGATAGTGCGCGACCGCTTCCTTCGACTCACTTGTGAAGGGGACCCACACGCTGGCCATATGCACCATCACAGTGACCGGACCGCTCGGAAGGTTGCCTCGGGATTGCGATAAGCCATAGGAACGCCAGTTTGTTGACGTAATGGTTTGTGTGATTGCGCATGCCGCCGGCTGAAACTGGAGGGGCACTCGATTAGCGTATCGAAGCACATTCATCGATTGGCCTTCTTCTGCATTGACATGCTGCATGGCATCGTGCAGTGCATCAAGCTGCTTTTTGCTTAGTTTTGAAGGCGATTGACGCGGAGCTAATTGGGCTTCATTGAGAATCTTATCGGCACCTTCTGATCCAACTCCGGCAAACGTTGTTGTGAGAAATTGACGAAGACTTCGAGAGTCACTTTCTGTAGCTAATTCAACTAATGCTTCACGACTAATGCGCTGAGAGGATACCCCACCCCCGTAAGCCAGAGCTGCTTCAATCACAAATGGATTGCCACGATAAACGGCGGGTGGTCGCGTTGCCGCTGTGAAAAACTCTCCGGGTACAACTTGATGTAAACCTGCTAGCAGCCTTTGCTCACCAATAGGAACAACACAATCCGTTGATGGCGGAGGTATTCTTGTGTCCTGAATGGCTTTGAAAAGTGAATCAGCCTCGCCTCTCCCAAGTTTCTTTCCAGGAGCTCGAGGAGAGAGATTCGCTGCAGTGCAGAGTTTTTTTGCAGTGCCACTTGATACGCGGGAAAAAGATTGGGTTAAGAACTGCGTCAGGGTGAGTTTTGGATGTTCTTGGAGCATGGTCACAAGGCGGCCAAGTTCTACTCCATACGGATGCGGTTTGATTTCCTTTGGTTCTGGTGGCAACTCATCATTGGCGCGCTCAAAAATCCTTTCTTTTCCATCTGGTCCGATAAAATGAAATCGGGCATGGGGGTTCGATATTGCTGTCTGCTCAAGATATTCTTCAACACTTCCTCTTCCGCGTTGAAACTTTGCCTCCATTTCAATCGTGACACGTGTTCCGTGATTGATTTGATTGCCATCATCATTCTCAGAAACCCATTCAATGGAGTGGCGTTTCATCAATGAAGCACCACTGCTACCAGCGGGAATATCTACTCCTTCCCCTCTTCCATTGAGAATCTGAGGTTGATTCGTCTTTGTATCAATTCGAAGTTCGTAGTAATGAGCAGGATGTTTAGCATCAATTTTCGAAATGATTTTGACTGGCTTTCCGGTTGTGAGAACTCCATACATTCCAGCAGCAGAAATACCGATTCCTTGTTGCCCACGACTCATTCGAAGTCGATGAAACTTAGAGCCATACAACAGTTTTCCGAAAATGAGAGGAATTTGTTTTCGGACGATGCCCGGTCCATTGTCTTGAACTCCCATGCGATATCGAGAAGCAGAGTCACCCACTTGTTCAATATGCACCCAAATTTCAGGAAGGATTCCGGCTTCTTCGCAGGCGTCCAAGGCATTGTCGACAGCCTCCTTAACGCTTGTCAGTAAAGCTTTCCGAGGAGAATCAAAACCAAGAAGGTGGCGGTTTTTAGCAAAGAACTCACTCACAGAAATATCACGTTGGCCAGCAGCTAGTGCATGCGCTGTTGCTCGTCGCCTTGTTCTCTTCGCTTTTGGCGAAGACGTACGTGTGGTCTGCGACCGTTGTGATGGTGCACTTTTTCGACGAGTAGAAGTCTTCTTTTTAGCCATGATTCCTCGCCTAGACTGTGATCGGCAGCCGCGGGCTTGGCAAGAGGGGTGGAGTTTGACGGTTGTGGAACTGCCGTCTTATTGGTAGTTCCGCCAAACGCCGAAGGGACGGTAAAGGGTCGAGCAGGGTCATGTCTTCCAGCTTCAGGGGATCATTAATGGAATTTCCAGCACAGTTTCGACTGACAGCTTGTACGTTGTTTGCCATCGTCATGTCCATTTGCACTGTATCCCAAATACAGGCAGTGCCCCTCGAGAGAGGCGTGGAAGGACCAACTCCAGATGTTTTTTACAATTACTGGGTGCCACCAGTTCCAGCAGGATCTGCTCCAGGAGTAGGTGCCCAGCTCTATGTTTCACCACGTCCAGTGCCTCCACGTGTTGGGCATACGTGGAATACCTATCCACCCTTTATGCCTCATGAGTTTTTATATCAACATCGTCGTCGGTACGTGAGGTCATGTTGTACGACAGGTATGCGAACAAGAGTGAATGCATACTGGTGGTAAACACGTCACAGACAAAGGAGTTCGTAGAATGAGGATGTATCTTCAACGTTTGTGGCAGATAGTCATATGTGGAATTATTATCATCTGTGGCATTACGAGTGTGACATGGGCCGGAGGCTTTGCTCACCGACATTCACAATGTGATCAGTGTGGAACTACAGACTGTCAACCATGTGGTCGCTATCGTCATTGTCAGCAATGTATGTCATGCAGACGCCACGGTGTCCGCTGTCCACACGCATGTGGCAGCCACGGTCATGCTGGTCATTGCTTGAAGCACGATGTTATTGAAAAGCGTTACTTCCTACGAAGCCAGGGATTGAGCTGGCATAGTGTCTGGTATGATCCATCAATTGGTCGTCCCTTGGCTCTCGTCGTGCCACCCACTGCAGAATTTACGTCTGAATACTCTTGGGGTGTGCCAAGTTCGCGCGTGACGCCGTTGTACTCGCAGTTTCGTCGTCCCTATCCTGGGGTCGGTGTCGTTCCTGGTGCGGGTGGTCGTTTTCTGCCAACGCCTACCCAGCCAAGTGATACTGTGCAGTTTGGTGTCTATGAAGTTCGAGGACCATGGGGAGCATACTAGCCCATTATTGCTGTAGTCGCTCTCGGGCGAGTGACGCCCAAGGGCTTTCAGGGGCAAGTGCAAGGAAAATTCTTAGGTGTTGGCGACAAGTAGAAAGTTGGCCGCATTCGTGTAGTACGCTCGCAATGTGCCAATGAGCGTCGGCATACTCAGGCTCTTGCCGCAAGACGCCTTCTAATGCGGCAATCGCTAATTCATGGTCTCCTAACTCTGCTAAGACACAAGCAAGGCTCGTGCGAGCCTCCAGATGATCGGCATCCATTTCAAGAGTGGCATAGTAGCGTTCTCTGGCTGCAGTCAGATCGCCAGAACGATAAAGCAACTCTGCGAGCATGAACATGACTTGCGGTGATGGATGTTCTGATTGCAGGAAAGCTCGTATGGCTTCTGCTGCTTCAACAAATTCGCCATTTGATTCAAGATCAGCAGCAAGATCCAAAAGTTCTGCTCCGATAGGGAGTTCAACTGAGTTATCGGAACACTCTCGGTCGTTGATCGTTGTTGTTTCGAAGTGCCGCTCTATTTGTTCATGTGCAGAGTCGACGTCATGTAGTGCATCAGTGTAGAATCGGAATTGCAATTGTCCGCCAGCACCTAAGATCATTCCTCGTTTTTTGATACTCAGCCTACGGCCGTCAATGAGGATCATACTCGTACATGGCACTACTTTCGATTGGCTTGTAGGAACGAGTGTTGTCAGTTTTGCATCAATTTCACGGAGTGAGAAACCGCTCATCAGCAGTCGGGCTAATGTGCGTCCGATGACAAGTTGTTGAAAATCAAACCACTCAAGAGCCCCAGCTTTTTTTGTGGCTAGAAGCAACTCACTACGCACCCAGTGGCGAACAGCTGCCTTTGGAACACCAAGGACATCAGCCATCATGGAAACGGTGTAAAGCCTTCGAACCCCAGCCTCCTCAACGTCTTCAGGGGCTTCCTGAACGATTTTGTGCTTTCGATTGCCCTTGCGTTTTCGATCGGCTTGGGCAGGCGCAGGATGAGCACATGAGAATGAGAAAGGTAACGTCGGATGGTCATCCCTGACCGAAGGGGGCATAGTACAACTCCAGAAAAGCAAAAATCTAACGAACAAATACCCATTCGTCTAGAGTTTGGCATGAGATATACAAAACTTTTGTGGTGTTATTGCGTTGAAGAATTACTTTGAAATACGTTTTTGAGAGTCTGGATATCAACTCATTACAACATCGTCTAAGATTTACAAGTCGAGTAACACCTTCCGCTCGGCAGTCTGAGAGGAAAATCGTGATGAAGAATTTTGCTTGGCTTACCAGCCGCTATAGTCTCGCATTGGTTTTACTGATTTGCATTGCAGCAATCGCTGATGCTGCCCTCCGAAATCCACCTTGGATGCGACCACCCGAACCGATCCCAACCGCCAAAAGTCACCCTGCTCAGCCAAAGGTGGACATGGTTGAAAAAGATGGCTTTCGATACATCAGTTCAAACGCAATCCCGGACCACCTTCCAGGTGTATTCCCCAATAGTGGAAATCCGAACACAATCCGTGAACAACAACTTCAGTTCCGCATGACACTGCAGCCAACGTTTGCAGATGAACTTACGCATGCAGTGCGGTATCCGATGGGTGTCGCCATTAACGGCGTCCCATTTGAACCAGGTACTGCAGAAGTCTGGAATTTTGATAGGAACTCTGGCTGGAACTACGACGCCATGTCCGGCAAGATTCACCTCGGTCTTGACCATAGCCTTGCTCATGTCCAACCCACCGGCTTGTACCACTATCACGGTATTCCGCAACCGGTTGTGAATGCACGATTACACGAGCTAGATGGAAAAAAGGACATGATCCTTGTTGGCTACGCCGCAGATGGCTTTCCAATCTACACTGAGTACGGCTACAGCGAGCCCGATAATCCGAAGAGTGGACTCAAAAAACTGGCACCAAGCTGGCAACTCAAGGAAGGGAATCGGCCTCGCACTGGAAGTGATGGCGGACCAGGTGGCCAATACGACGGTACCTTTACGCAGGACTTCGAATTTGTTGAAGATTCGGGTGACCTTGATCAGTGCAACGGTCGCCATGGAGTCACACCAGAGTATCCGAACGGTATCTACTACTACGTTCTCACAGATACCTACCCTTTTATTCCTCGCTATTTACGGGGTGAGCCCGACCCGAGTTTCTCTGAACGTCGTGGTCGGAGTGGGCAATCTGCACGTCGACGTCCAGGTGCTGGTTTCAGGCCACCACCTGGTTTCAGGCCGCCACCACCCAGAAGGCCATCCTCCGAAAATTAACGCCAAAAAGCTTCCCATCATTTATTCTCTTGTTTTTGGCGTTGACGCTTGTTGAGGAGCCGTGAATCGCGCACCTAGAAGAAGGCCCGTCATGCTGGGCTGGCCACAAGAGCATTTGAAAAAGAAAAGGCATATCATTCAAAAAAATCGGTTATAAAGCCTGTTTATTCAGTTGCTTTGAATAGGCAGTAGAACCCATGACTAGAGGATCGCTTGATGTCCCAGGCCGAGTGCCACGGATAGCCATCGTTGGAGGCGGGCCGGGAGGATTGTTCACAGCCTGGCATCTCGAACAAGCTATCGCCAAGCCATTGTCACTGACCGTTTTTGAAGCTTCACATCGCCTTGGTGGAAAGGTACACACGCCTTCATTCGGTTCAGCAAACGTTTGCTATGAAGCAGGGGCTGCAGAGTTTTATGATTACTCACCGGTGGGTGAAGACCCGTTGCGAGAGATGGTGTCATGGCTTGGTTTACCAACAGTTCCACTGGGAGGGGCATCAGTCTTTCTTGCAGATCGGCAGTTTGCCAATCTGAATGATGTGAAGGATGTATTTGGAGCCAAAGTCCAAAAAGAGTTGATCAATTTCGATGTCCGCTCACGATCTGCTATGACGCCAGCAGATTTTTATGAGTCAGGGTCAGGTCATGCCATTGATGCTGTTCCTCATCGGCGGTTTAGTGATTCACTTGGAGAACTAAGAAGTCCAGAAACGCAAACATATATCAAGGCAATGATCCACAGTGACCTTGCTACAGAACCTATGGAAACAGACCTTCGATATGGACTCCAGAACTATCTGATGAATGATCCAGCGTATATGCAATTGTACTGTATAGCTGGTGGAAACGAGCAGTTGATTGACGCGATTGCAGCACGTCTTGAGGCAGACGTGCGGTTCAATGTAAAGGTTTTGGCTGTCCGTGAGGGAGATCGGGGAGGTATGTGCCTTCAATACCAACGTGGGGAAGAGATCTACCATGAGGAGTACGATCAAGTAGTCCTTGCGCTTCCCATGGACGCTTTGAAATGCATTTCGTTTCAAGGCCATGCTTTGTGTGAGTCTATGCAAAAACATGTTTGTCATCATGATCATCCAGCTCATTACTTAAGGGTAAGCGTACTCTTGAGTCAGCCAGTGGATCGGCTTCCTGGTGATGATGCATTTCTCATGCTGGACTCATTCGGTGGTACGTGTTTATATATTGAATCAGCTCGGGATCCTCGTTCAGACTATGGTGTCTTGGGGTGGCTGCTTGCTGGTGAACCAGCAGTGAATATGTCGAAGATGAACGATGAAACACTTGTTGCTACGGTACTCGACACACTTCCACCACCTTTGGCCACGTGCCGTGAACACGTTATTGAAAGTCAGGTCCATCGTTGGACTGGGGCTGTAAGTGCTCTTCCCGGTGGCTGGAAACGGCAGAGTGAAGATAAACGTCATCGCCCATCGCCTGCCCATAAGAACCTGTTTGTAGTCGGCGACTACCTTTATGATTCAACCCTGAATGGCGTCCTTGATTCAGCAGAATATGTAGCTGGTTGGATCACGGCAGAGAAAATGAATTCCTAGAAATTAAATCAGAAATGCTATGGAGCTTTTGTTGTGAATATTGATTATGTCGAGCAAAGTGACGACAGTCCTCGGAAGCCAGCTGGACTACCAGCAGACGCATATGTTGAAAAACGATCTCAGTGTCATGGGGGCCATTTTGATTTATTGATTGTGCCTGTTCAGGTTGAATTAGCTAGTACTGAAGATTCAATGAGCGATGAGATTATTGATAAAGTAACAGCCTGGGTGGTAGATAATCAGTCAGATGAGGAAGAAACAATTCCCCCAGTCACAGTGCCGCTTTACGGTTGCTACGTTGCCTGGTCGAGAAAACGGGCTTCAATCGTTGGGCCCTCATCACGCCTTGATTTGTTGATAAAATCCGTTATTGATTTTTCACAATGTGCGACAAGGCTTATTGAACTTGAAGGCAAGTGTGACGCACTCCTGAAATCACTTGATGGTGATGCCAAACACGCCTTTGAGTTTGAAGAAAACAGTTCCCATCGCAGCCAGTTGGCGAATAGATTTCATGAATCAGTCGTCATACGAACGGGCCTGGCCATATTAACACCAACGATTCATGCACCTCCAGTGTATCCCCCAACGATTGCAAGCCAGCTTTCCGAGAGACTTCGCGATCGAACACGCCTGGCAGATCGACATGAATTTGCAGTTGATCGTGCAGAAATACTTGGGCAGTTTTATGAGGCCTGCGGACAGCGAGTGACGGAATCTGGTATAGCTCGCCGACAGATGGGCCTTGAGTGGGCTATTGTCATTCTGCTGATTCTTCAAACAGCAATCTTAGTAATAGATATTCTTTCTGCTTCAGGATCCTCGTGAATAGGTCTTTAGTGTCTCGTCAAACGTCTATCGATGTGCTGCGAGCAATGGCAATTGCCATTATGGTCACTGTCCACTTTATTGAAAACTTATCAGGACTGTATGGGGACGGAGAGCGAATGATTCTTGGTGTGGACTATGGGTGGTGGTTGCCAACGGGCTTTGCCGCTCCCACATTTGCACTTCTCTCAGGAATGAGCTACCGGCTGTGGTCCGTTGTTCAAAAAGAAAAAGGCTACACAGATGAAATGATCTCAAAGAGGACCATTCGTCGTGGATTATTTCTTATCGGTCTTGGATTTATGTTCAATGTACTGGTGTGGCTCCCAGAAGATGTGTTCAATTGGGATATCCTCACTTTGATTGGCTTTGCACTTCTTGCGCTCAGTGTTGTGCGTCAAATGCCAGAGAACATCACTATTTTGTCGGCAGGATTAGCGATTGCAATCAGTCCCATCTTGAGAGTCATGGCTGACTACCCAGCGTTCTGGCAGGCATATTATTTTGATTATGACTTTACTATTTCCGATGTTCTTCTTGGCTGGCTCGTCGTCGGTTACTTTCCAGTCTTTCCATGGCTTGCTCTTCCAATGATTGGTTATGTACTCGCTCGTTTTCTTTTTGTTGAATCACGTAAAATACAGAAAATTCAAATTTGTGGGTTTGCAGTTATCAGTATCGTAATTTCTTATGCCCTCATGATGGCATGGTCTCTGATGCCAATATGTATAACGGGTGGATCGAGTCGTGGATGGTCCATGTTTCCTCCTTCAATCCCCTACCTGCTCGGGACACTTGGGACGAGCATTGTTGTTTTGATGGTCGTTCAGAGAGTCCTCAATAAAGATGCTGAGCGATGGAAGATATATATTCAGTACATAAGTCCGCTCAGTCGTTATTCACTATCAATTTACCTGTTGCATCATATCGTTCATTTGTGGCCATTGTGGTTATACGGAAAGACTGTTCTCGGTGATACAACTGGACTTTGGCAAGTTGCCATGCCGCCTGTTTTTTCTCTTGCTTTCGCTGTGGGGTTTTTATTTCTTATAACGGTATTATTTCATTGGGTTTATCAGCATCAGATTCCAACCATTGAAACGTTTATGAGATGGGTGTGTGATTAGCAGGTTTCAGTTGTGTGAATCGTCAAATGGTGCCGTTGCGATCCATCCTTCAAGTGGGTCAAGGTCTTTCGGGAGGCCGTAGTGTTCTTCACTGGCAGCGTGAGCGGCCTGAAGCGAACAAATAACAGCATCAAGTAAGTCTCCACTGCCATCATGAAGAAGTTTTGTTTGCCATAAACGACTCATGGCAACGTGGGTATTGAGCTCGGCAGTTCCATTCATTAAGGCGAGCATGATCGTTTTTCGTTCTTTTTCACGCATCTCTGTCTGCTTGGCAACAGTATCACTTTTATATGATTTTTTTGTAATCTTTCTGGCGGTAAAACCAGGATATGCCTCAAGGGCAATTCGCGGCGGTTGATCAGAAGCACCGGTATGTTGATGCGCTGGAAAAGAAAGCCCCGCATTGAGCATTCGCTCAATACCAGCATGCATCATCCAAGCAACTGGTGGATTTGTCCACCGCATAGCGGGGCTTGATCCAGCAGCTTTATCAGTTGTTCGCCAGGCAAACTTATTTCCTGTCGGTCGACTATTGCACCACTGTCGAAAAATAGCTCTCAAGTCATTTCTGGATTGTTGGCAATAAAAATGAATGAAATCTGGCCAATGCACTGGCCAGCCGTGGTGTTCGATTAGCATGCGTGGTTGACCAAATGGCAAGTCAAAGCCACCAATCCATGAGGTCTTTTTTTGAAGAAGGGCATCGAAGTCCTCAAAGCTCTCTATTCGTCGGACCTCGTCTAATTTGTATACGCCGCCACCTGAGTCACGATGCCACTTTCCGGTGGCAACAGTAATTGGTTTCTTCAATGAGGGTGTTGATGTAAAATCAACGCCAAGTACGGTGGTTCCGTCGTCCAGCACGAAATGCTTCTTTACGGCTGAAGAGAATGACTATGACTCTGAGAGGCATTTGGAAAGTCGTCAGGTATTGGAATGGTAACCGTTCCCGTCGCTGCCCACTCAGTTCCTCGTTGAAGGGTACTGATAAAGCCAATGCACTCCATTGAATACGTCTCATGCCCCATTGGAGTGTGAAAGACTCGTCCTTTGCCGACATCAATAGTCATTATCATTGGCTCATGTCGTTTTGTCTTTGAGGAAAAGGCGGTGGCTAGAATTTTCATATTCTCAGCAGGTCCTCTGAGGCTATCGTACAATTCGTCCTTGGTATGCATCCACCTTGCTGGCATCCCTTTTGTAATCGGATGTGCCGCGTCTCTCACAATAATTGCGAATTCATGTTGGGGGCCATGACTCCCTCCTCGACCGGCCGTTGTATCACGAACAAGTTTGCCGTCATTATTAAAGTAAACATAAGGTCCACTTGTTTCATTTCGGCCTCCCCAGCCTCCAAGACCGATCATTCGGTTATAGGCTTCCCAGGAGGGGAATGAGTTATCTGCTGCATGAACAATGACCAGTCCACCTCCAGAGCGGACATAGTTTTCGAAACGAGTTCGAGTTGCCATTGGCCATAAGGTAGCACCGTGCCCAAAATTACTCACAACGACGTCATAATCACTGAATGTCGGTTGAAAGGAGGGGTCTTCTCCCTGAGGAGCATGAGTGGCAATATCAACGGAGAACATTTCTGTGTCTTCCAAATGACGTTTCATGATTTGCGTTGTTTGTGGCCAGCACTTGTGATTGTTTTGGCCATCAATAATCAATGCTCGAAGAACTGCAGCGTTTGTAGGAAGAGCGATAAGGGGCAAGAGAAAACATATGCAGAAACGAAGACACATAACCATGGAACACCTCCAATTGTGAATCTCATCGTATTGTGGCATGAGAACATGCCCTGTCTAGAGAGTCCTAAAAAAGCGAAGATGTTTAGGATTTTTAGATGAATCAAGTGGTCTTGCCGTGTTGGCTGGGCTGCAAAAGCGTGCTTGATGTTTCATCTGCTGGAATATCTCGAGTACTACCGGCCGGTAACCCAGGCTCTACTGACGGACCACGTAGCGGTGCTACTTTTGGTGTTGGCTGATTGTTTTCAGGGAACGTGTCGGTGTCTGTTTCATCAATCTCCTCGTTGATTGAACCAAGCTCTGCAGTGACTGGCTTATTGGCTTGTACGGTAGACGATTCAGGGTCAATGTGTTCGAGATCTGAACTGCCCCATCCAGCAGGGCTGTCTTTGAGAGAGACATCGGCCGCTGAGTCACTAAATGTTTTCTGATCGAAGTCCTCTGACGTATTTACTGCAGGCAGTGTTGGTCGAGCGGCGGCAGCAGGCGTCATTGGTGGAGCAGCTGGATTCGAAGGAGTAACTGAGGGTGTCAGGGACGGAGGCGGCGTGTGGATAGGATTTCCACAGGCATCTAATGGGATTCGTGTAATAACAGTACGAGGCTTACGAACGGTGTACGAGATCGGTTCTCGATTTTCAACGATTCTCGGCACCTTGACTGTTTGCTGTTCTGTTACATATTTGCAAACCTGAACGTTGACAGGCTGTACTCGTTCCTCGGTGATATATCGACAGACTTGTACGGGAATCTGTCGGACTTGCTCTTCGGCTACCATCCGTACGGTTTGCACGGGCACTTTGTTTTCAACTCGTTCAACCACTTTTCGAACTGTCTGCACCGGCACCTGACGCACCTGCTGTTCAGCTACCATTCGCATGGTTTGAACAGGAACCTGTTGCACTACTTGCTCGTCAACATAACGAACAGTCTGTACCGGAACACGACGTGAGACAACTCGGTTGACCATCGTTGTCTGTGGCACCTGAATTGGTGTATATGTGGGTTGATAGACACGATTTACCTGATTCACAACAACACCCGGAGTCATGGCCCATGTGTAACCACCGCGCTGCCATCGTGTTCGGCCTGTATACGGGTTCACAGCCCATCCACCATATGACCAACCAAGTTGTGCTGTTCCTGGTGTAGCAACTGGTGTAACTGTATCGACAGCTTGCGTGGTCATGGAATACGCGGTGCGTGTTGTTGTTACTGGCTCAGCAACGGTGTATGTTTCTTCTCGTTCAGCTGTTTCGTATACAGGGCGTCGAACAGTGCGAACCTGTTCTTGCATAGATGTTTCGTAGACAGGCTTCATGACGGTATATCGTTCTTCACGGGTGCCTGTTTCAACCACGTCTCGTACGACGTTGTAGCTCTGATCAACAATTTTTGTTTCGTAGACAGGCTTCATGACGGTATATCGTTCTTCACGCGTCTGAGTTTCCCAGACAGGCTTTTGAACCGTGTAACGTCGTTGCTGAGTTTGAGTTTCCCAGACAGGCTTTTGAACCGTGTAGACCCTGTCGTCATAAACAGTTTTGTACGTCACACGGTAAGCAGTTACTTTTTCTTCTTCGTATACCGTCTTGTAATCAAGGCGATAGGTTTGAGTCATAACGGGCGTAGATATTTGACCGCAGCATTGAGCAACTGCATCGTGCGTTGGTGCAAAAACATATGCAACATATGCCAAGATGGCGCATCCAGCAGTTTGGACGCAGGGGCGAACTACAAACGGAAAGGCACCAGATATAGACATGGATAGAACTCCTCGAAATTTCGGTGTTTCGAGACTAATCCACAGTACGAAGTCTTCAAGGGAAAGGTTGTGAAAAACTTGTTTTTTTGCGAAAAAACTTGGTTTGTTTCCCTCATGAACCGCGCAACTGATCCATTTTAAGGCACTCCAGAATGAGTGTGGCAATTTGCGGAGGCTGAAAAGGGCTGAAGGCCCCACGTATTCCTCTACACGCTTGAATTGGTTTATGGGAGGAAGATTCGTCAGACGCGAGTGATTGGCAGCATGCTCTGCATCTGTCGATGCATTGGTCAGATCGACTGAATCTCTGGACCTACAGTGCGTTGAATACGTCGCCGGGCCTCAAGGCTTCATTATTTAAGGCCTGGCCGTCGATCCATAGCCCCCCGAACACCAAGTTGTTCTGGATGCCTTGCGATTTTATCGGTGAAGACACGAACATCATTTACAATGGGGCGTAATTCTTTTGTAAGGCAATTTACATTTGTAGCAGCCTGAGCAAGTTCTTCATAAACAAGAGGATCTTTTACCAAACGGCCGAGAGTCCCTTGTGATTCATTCAGTGCCGTAGTGAATGTCACGGCCTGAGATAAGACCTCATCAAGACGGCTAATTGTGTTATCCAGTTGTGCGACGATTTGTCCCCCTCGTTCACCAAGTGGACGAGTGAGCCCCTCTAGATTTCTGAGGTTCCGATCAGCACTATCCAGCGTCGTGCCAATACCTTGAACCGATGTGCGAAGGTCAGTGAGTACGTTAGGCATTTCATTAATTGTGGTCTTGAGTCGCTCCCGAGCAGTAGGATCTCCCATGACATCGTTGATATTTGTCATTGCTTGGCTGAAGGCGTCTAATGCGGATTCGGTCTTATTGACCATTTGAGCAAAAGCATCATCGTCTCCAAGAAATACTCGGTCAAGATTGGCTGAAAGTTTGGAAACAGATTGGCTTGCCTCAGCGAGTGAGTCGAGGGTTGTACCAAACTTTGGTTCAAGGGTTGCAAAGATTTCAAATGGATCACGAGCGACCTGTCCAACAAGAACCTGCTCAGAGGCTATAGGCTGCCGAGGAGCGATGATTCGCCCAGCGATAAGCTGGATTTCCGCATCACCGAGAAGTGTTGTGACAATACGCGGCTGTTCATCTTGATAGATGGGAACATATGAGTTGATATCAGCAACGATGTTCACACCGCCTCGCTCATCAAGTTGCACTCGCGAGACACGTCCGACCAAAATTCCATTTTTGCGAACAGGAGTGCCATCAGCAACACCTCGCGCATCCGTAAAAGCCATTTGCACTGGGTATGTCGCTTGCACCAATGAAGGCAAGTCGCCAAAAAGAACAATAAGAATGCCAGCGATGATTGCAGTCGCAAGGACCATTACGCCGACACGAAATTGCATGACACGGTCATTCATTTCGCATTCTCGCTTTCTTGCTTTTCTACCGTCATGTTGGGTGCCTTGGACTCTTCTTGCATTTCAGTGAGTCGATTTCCAGCTCGACCTTCCACAAATTGCTGAATGCGATGATCTTTTGATGACATAAGTTCCTCTGGTGTGCCATCAAAAACAATTTGAGGAGCCTGCTGCGAGAGCCGGAATAATGGGTAAAGCATGATAATGCGGTCAGCAACCTTCCGCGCAGTATTCAAATCGTGTGTCACTATGACACTTGTTACTCTGGGCCTCTGTTTCACCTTCATGATGAGTTCGTTGATCACATCACTCATGATTGGATCAAGGCCAGTTGTTGGTTCGTCGTAAAGAATAAGTTCTGGATCAAGCGCAAGTGCTCGGGCAAGGCCTGCCCGTTTTCGCATGCCTCCAGAAAGCTCCATTGGTTTCTTCTGTAATGCCGAGCGTGGTAGCCCAACCTCGTCTGTAAGTGATGACACGATGTCATCAATCTCAAGAGATGGAGCATGCGTGTGTTCACGAAGAGGAAAGGCAATATTGTCAGCAATGGTGTAACTGTCAAAGAGCGCAGCTCCTTGGAACACAAAGCCATAGCGTGTTCGCAGATGAGCAAGTTTTCGATCGTTCATCCGAAGAAGGCTGTCGCCCTGAAATAAAACATCACCATCTGTGGGGCGAATGAGTCCGATCATAGTTTTGAGAAGAACAGTCTTGCCGCAACCGCTCTCTCCAAGAATAACAAGTGTCTGTCCTTGTGGAATTGAGAGTGTGATATTTTTCAGCACGTCTTGGCTTCCAAAATTCACAGACATTCCATTAACTTCCAACAACAGTGAAGTATGAGAAGCTGTTGTAGTATTTGATGCAGGAACTGTTACGGTCATAAGAGAGCACTGCTAGAGCAGACTCCGAGGTCCATCGGGACGGATGTAATCATGCACGTTGTTGAGACCAATGCCCAAAAACAAATCTAAAATGAGAATAAGAACAAACGAATGGACAAAAGCATTTGTCGCTGCTCGTCCAACTCCTTCAGCGCCCTGACTGCAATGGAAACCATGATGACAACTAACAAGTGCGATGGCGGCACCAAAGAAAAAACTTTTTGAAATACCCATCAGAAAATCAAAAGCATCAACATACGCACGAGAATTTGTCCAATAATGGTAATAGTCGATTCCAAGAATGCCGTGTGAATAAAGGTAACCACCGAGCACTCCCATGAAGTCTGCCATGATGGTGAGAGCCGGAATGAGAACGAGGCATCCCAGAAATCGAGGGACAACGAGGTAGTAAAGCGGATTGGCCCCCATGCTTTCCAATGCATCAATTTGTTCAGTCACCCGCATCGTTCCAAGTTCTGCAGCCATCGCACTGCCGACTCGGCCAGCAAGCATAGTAGCGGCGAGAACTGGACCTAATTCACGAACCAGTGAGAGGTTGATGACAGAGCCTAAACGGGTTTGTAGTCCAAGATTGTCAAATTGTGCGTGACTTTGGACGGCAAGCACCATGCCAATAAAAAGTCCTGTGAGCGCTACAACTGGCAAGGACATCACACCAATTTGATAGAAATTAGGAAGGAGAACGTCTCTCCGCTGACGTCGAAAAAAAAGCCACCCAATGGTTTTCAGTGAAAACAACGTAACGTCACCAATGCCTGCTATCTGGTTCATCGCAAAAGAACCAAGGTTCGCAACATGTTCGGTGAGTGCGTGCGTAAAGCCTGATGAGTGGTTTGCGGTTGTTGTTGTTGTTGTTGCCATCTGTGATAACTGCGCAGCGGAGCCGTCTTCGTATTTGAAGAATCGGCCGTGCGTGTCAGGTGGCTTGAGGCAGTTGTGACGATTACATCACTACATAGAAAAATGGGTAGCTTAGGACAACTCAGTGCTACCGATCTTCTGCACTTTCCCCAGATCCCGAGGCTACTGGTTCGGCAGTGACAATACCGGTGAATGTGAGCTGTTTTTTGCCAGCCACTTCTTTGCAATCCACTTGTATTGTGTCTTTACCTTGAAACTCTCCTTTGAGAAGTTCCTCGCTTACAGGGTCTTCGATAAAGTTTTCAAGCGCTCGACGAAGTGGACGCGCACCAAAATCGGTATCAGAGCCCTTCTTGATAAGGAATTTTTTAGCATTGTCAGTCAGTTCGAGTTGTAGGCCACGTTCCTGAAGACGCTCACGAACTTTTTCGAGTTCGATATCAATGACCTGCTTCAGGTTATCAACAGTGAGGTGATGAAATACGATGACATCATCGAGTCGATTCAAAAATTCCGGACGAAATACCTTTTCAATGCGCTCATTGACGCGTGATTTCATGCTGTCATAACTTGCGTCATTATCTGGGGCTTGAAAACCAAAAGAAGATTCATTTTTGATTGCTTCTGCTCCGGCATTCGTCGTCATAATGAGAATCGTGTTGCGAAAATCAACATTGCGACCAAACGAGTCTGTGAGTCGTCCTTCCTCCATCACTTGAAGGAGCATATTGAATACATCTGGATGCGATTTCTCGATTTCATCCAGCAAGACGACAGCGTACGGTCGTCGGCGAATTTTTTCAGTAAGTTGACCACCCTCTTCGAAGCCAACATATCCCGGAGGAGCACCGATAAGGCGGCTTACGTTATGTTTTTCCATGTACTCACTCATATCAATTTGAATGAGGGCATCAGCATCACCAAACATAAATTCAGCCAAGGCTTTGGCGAGCAGTGTTTTTCCTACACCGGTTGGGCCAGCAAACACAAAAGAACCAATGGGTCGCTTGGGATCCTTAAGCCCAGAACGGCTACGACGAACAGCTTTTGAAACACTTTTGATAGCAGTATCCTGCCCAATGACTCGTTTGTGGAGTTCGTCTTCCATGCCCATCAGCCGTGCTTGGTCCTCAGTGCTCATTCGTGTGAGAGGAATCCCAGTCATTTTTGAAACAACTTCAGCCACTACTTCCTCATCCACAACTCCATCTGCTTCGCGACTCTTTTCACGCCAATCTTTAGTCATGGCTTGTTTCTTCTTTTTTAATTTATCAGCTTGATCTCGAAGTGACGCTGCTTTTTCAAAGTCCTGATTAGCGACTGCCTCTTCTTTTTCTTTGTTGAGACGCTCAACTTCATCATCGATTTCCTTCAGGTCTGGCGGCTTGGTCATTGCTTTGAGGCGGACCCTGGCGCCAGCCTCATCAATGACGTCAATCGCCTTATCAGGAAGTGCGCGGCCTGTGATGTAACGGCTTGAAAGTTCAACTGAAGCCTCAAGCGCTTCATCAGAAATACTAACGCGGTGATGACTTTCATATCGATCTCGAAGCCCTTTAAGGATTTCGACTGCCTCCGCTTTATTGGCAGGCTCAACCATGATGATCTGAAATCGTCTATCAAGAGCGGAGTCTTTTTCAATGTATTTGCGATATTCATCAAGTGTCGTGGCACCAATACACTGAATCTCACCTCGAGCCAAAGCGGGTTTGAGGACATTCGAAGCATCGATGGCTCCTTCGGCACCGCCAGCGCCAACAAGGGTATGGAGTTCATCAATAAAGAGAATTGTGTTTTTGGCTCGCCGGACCTCATTCATAACTGCTTTAATGCGTTCTTCAAATTGGCCACGGTATTTGGTGCCTGCTACCATCATTGCAAGATCAAGCACAACAATTCGGCGATCAGCAAGTAACTCGGGCACATTGCCATTCACGACCCGCTGAGCAAACCCTTCTATAATTGCAGTTTTTCCAACCCCCGCTTCGCCCAGCAGAACGGGATTATTCTTTGTACGTCTGCACAGAATTTGAATCGCCCGTTCAATTTCTTTTTCTCGTCCAATTACGGGATCGAGTTTGCCTTGACGAGCCAACTCTGTCAGGTCACGGCCAAAACTATCAAGGGCGGGCGTCTTGCTTTTTCCACTTTTCGGAGAAGACTCTCCACCACCACCAGCACCGGCCATTTGTCGGCCACCCATTCCACTGCGTTCTCCACCCTCTTCCATTCCATGTCCCAGCAGATTAAGCACCTCTTCACGGACGTCCTCAAGCTTGAGTCCAAGGTTCATGAGCACCTGAGCCGCGACACCTTCCTGTTCACGAAGAAGGCCCAATAAAATATGTTCTGTTCCAACATAATTGTGATTGAGATTTCGAGCTTCCTCCATGGAATACTCAATCACTTTCTTTGCACGAGGCGTTTGTGGGAGTTTTCCCATCGTTACCATGTCAGGGCCACTTTGAAC
This sequence comes from uncultured Planctomycetaceae bacterium, assembly GCA_964003275.1. Taxonomy (GTDB): domain Bacteria; phylum Planctomycetota; class Planctomycetia; order Pirellulales; family UBA1268; genus CACORA01. The sequence goes on along the minus strand of CAXFJI010000004.1, from coordinate 1,356 downwards.
AAGTTTTTCAACCTCCATACGGATTTTTCGAAGATCAATATCAAGGTTTTTTAAGACGTTTGCAGCAACGCCACTCCCTTCCTTAATAAGACCGAGCAGTACGTGCTCTGTACCGATGTATTCATGGTTGAAACGCTGAGCCTCCTGATTGGCAAGTTGCATCACTTTGCGAGCTCGGTCTGTGAAACGCTCGTACATGAGGAAGTTCCTTCGGTGACAAAATAGGGTTCATGTCATTCTGGCAGGCCTGAACTGACATTTAAGAAATGAGCAAACCTCAGGCCAAAACAGCAATCTCATTCTAGGGAAGCCGGCCATAAAAGTCTCTGCCGAGCCTCCAATGCCGTTGTTAGGACACAATCCAGTGAGATATGGCTCAGGCAGCTTTTTTGCCTTCCACTGTGGCTGAAGACTCATCTATTGCCCTGAGAACGCATTGATTTTCCTTTTTTTCATCTATCTGGCCAGCATCTTCAAGGAGAAGGCGTTCCCGATTGATTTCTGTTTGCCAGAGGGCTCCGGAATCACTGCGAGACAGTTGTTCCAACGCGTGACGTGCCTCTCGTATGCGATTTACACGTCGCAGCATTGTGATAAGCATTAGCTGTGCTTCACCGTCGGTCGGAGCCAGTGCAAGTAAAGAACGTATTCGTGTCTCTGCTGTGAGCCAGTTGTGTGCAAGGTATGCGTTTCTCGCTTCTAGAAACAATCGTTCAACCCGTGCATCCTGTTTTTTTGGAATTGGCGTTGGAAAACGTGAAATAGCTGACGTCGTTGCCAGGATCCATACCGCAAAGGTTGTTGTCCAAATACCTATTGAGATTTGAAGATCGACAACATCAGACCAAATCCATGTGGTAAGAATGGCCATGTCGAGGAGTACAGCAAATGCAAGAGCTATGACGAGCCCACCGATACTTCCACGTAACCAAAGCCAAGGAAGACCGGGCCAAATTAGCGTTAATGAACGAAAAAAAACCATAGAAGGAGTTTCCGTATTAGACTGAGTGGCCGGAGAGTGTAGAGATCTCCCCCCATTTTTCCAAGATGTCTGCAGGCTACAACAAGGGATGAAATCGAAAGAAGACAACGGTTCGAAGATCCAGTGTCGGGTAAACCCCGGTGTCTGGCGGCTTTTCGATGCTTCGGCCAATCGGGCAGTTGAGGCGATTCGAGTGATTGAGGATACGTTGCGATTTGTCCTTGATGATGTATTCCTCACACAGTTAGCGAAGGATATACGTCACGAATTAGTTGCCATACTCCTGAGTGATAGTTTGAAGGGGCGGTCAACGATGAGAAATGTCGCAGGTGATGTGGGCGCATTGATGGAATCAGAATCTGCCCAGGTGCGCA
>CAXFJI010000003.1:0-25685 GCA_964003275.1 uncultured Planctomycetaceae bacterium | reverse complement strand
TAATTTCGGCAATCACACAGCCCTCATGTTATGGGAAATGCAGTGGAATGCATTCATTAAGACACCGTCACGCATGACTGCTGAACCCATGCACCAGGAAGAACGATCACAACTCCTATCCCGCACTCGAAAATATGGTTTTGTAGATGATTATTCAGGAATCCGCATTTCAAATACTGGAAAACGTTTTTTTATTGAACAAGCAATTGTATGGAATCTCACAGATTCAAATGGAGTCTTTTGTGGCCAAGCAGCTACATTTGATCAATGGAAACCACTTTGATTCCTTTAATCTAGTGTAACCATAGCCTTGAGAACACCACTTGTTGGTTCAAGAAGAGATGGAAAAACCTTGTCTGTTTCCTTGAAGGGAATGTGGTGCGTGATCCAAGGTTGTGTATTGATACTTCCTTCTTCAATCAGCTTGATGATTCGGCTGAAATCACGTGAAAGAGCATTCCGACTTGCCAATACTGACAGTTCACGGCGATGCATGATGGGTGCATGTGGAAACATAACATCTGCCTGTGTGATACCAACATAGACCAGTCTGCCACCAAAACTGCAAAACTTCATCGCATTCGCCATACTGATATTGCTGCCAGTTGCATCAATCACGACGTCACACATTTGATTGTCTGTCAGGGCAGCTATTTTTTTCTCATCGTGCTCCGCACCTTCTGCCACCACCGTATCCATAATGCCCATCTTTTCTCGCACAAATGTAAGCCTGTCTGCAGCCATATCCATAACAATGACTCGCGCACCTGACAGCTTTGCAAATTCAAGGGCCGACAACCCGATAGGACCAGCACCGATAATCAGAACATTTTCTCCCTTCGTGAGCCTACTGCGATCAACGGCATGACACCCAATTGCAAGTGTTTCAACAAGTGCATTTTGTTCATGTGTCAGGTTTGGAGAGAGATGGAGCTTACGTGCTGGGACTATGAAAAGCGGCCTGAGTCCTCCATCACAATGAACACCAAGTGTCTGATGATGCTCACAACAATTTGTGAGTCCTCTTTTGCATGAATAGCATTTTTGACAGTTTATATACGGTTCCACACAGCAACGATCACCTGCCTTCACGTTCTCGACATTTTTCCCTACTGCTACCACCTCGACCCCGAGTTCATGACCAGGAATCCGCGGATAACTAAAAAATGGCATTTTTCCAAGATAGCCACCGTAGTCGGTGCCGCAGATCCCGACTGCATACACACGCACCAAAACATCATCAGCATCTGGTACCTGTGGTTCTTGAATCTCTTGGAATAAAAACTGTTTTGGCTTTGCTAACAACAACGCTTGCATGAGTTCCTTTCAGGCGAAGGCCTTTTCTTATGACAAACCATAAAAATGTTTGGCGGTCTGACCCCAAATGCGCTGCTGCTCATCTTGTGAAAGTGATTTGAGAAAATCTTCAACCACCCCAATGACATCAGCATATTCACCTGCCAACAAACACACAGGCCAATCACTGCCAAACATCAATCTCTCAGCACCAAACGCCTTGAGTGCTACATCCAAATAGGGTTTGAGATCCTTTACGGACCATGACTGCCAGTCTGCTTCCGTCACGAGACCCGAGAGCTTGCAGTAGACATTATCATAACGAGCAAGAGCGTTCAGATCACTCGACCATTGTTTGATTTCATTCTTTTTTATGCGCGGCTTGGCAAGGTGATCAAGTACAAAGAATTGATCTGGCATTCGTCCGACAAGTTGTGTTGCTACCACCAACTGAGGTGGATAGAGCAATAGATCATACGTGAGACCCCAGTTGTGTAAGTGCTTCAAGCCACTCACAAAAGCTTCACCAAGTAGGAACTGTGGGTCGGGCTCATCCTGCACAACATGGCGAACACCAACAAACTTTTTATGTTGTGCAAGGTCCGTGAGATCATTTACCACATGTTCACTTCGGAGATCCACCCAACCAACAACGCCTTTTATAAAATCTGTTTTTTCAGCCAACCCAAGAAGCCAATGACTTTCTTGTATTGATTGCCTGGCCTGCACAGCAACCGATCCTGAAATACCACACGGTGTTGCAATCTCTTGCAAATCTGATGGCAAATAATTCTTGGCCAATCGCTCCATGCCACTTCCAATCCACGGATATTCCGATGGAGAATACTTCCAGAAGTGCTGATGGGCGTCTATTCGCACGTGCTTTGATTCAGTTGTCATCGGCGTCACATCCACGTTTTATCTGAAGTTGGAACTGTCAAACTTGTCGACTGGTCTGTTTCTTTACCGATGCTCCCGTCGGTGTGCCTCGTGTCCATACACGATTCATCACAACACAGAACATTCTGAATACCCCAGCCACCTCTATAAATACACTAGTTATTTTCGGGAAGACCCTCAATGTGACCTATGTTCTTCACGGGTTCAAAAATCTCTTGCACGTCACGTAAAAGTGTCTCATCTATCGGCTCTGCTGCCCACTCTGCCCACGCTCGTACATTCAATGGATTGGCACTCCCGGCAATCGTTGTCGCGATATCAGGATTTGCTATTGAAAATTGAATTGCCAGTTTCGCAATTGAACTTCCACGTGACTGACACAACGCAGCGGCTTGTCGTGCAGCCTTTTTTACTTCTTCTGGCTCTTTGAGCCATGCCGGCAGTGGTGCATCTGTAAGTAAACGGGCACTGAACGGACCTGCATTCATGATTCCAATGCCTTTAGACTTTAATGCTGGAATCGTTTCGTCAGCAAAGCGGGTATTTTGAAGCGTATATTGATTGTAATTGAGTACACAGTCCACTTCGGCCTGATCACAAATAAACGGAAATACTTTTTGTGGATATCCACTAAAGCCAATACATCGGACCTTTCCAGACTTCTGAATCTTTCGCAATGCTGGTAGTGTTTCATCAACAATTTGTTGCATAGGTACAAACTCAATATCATGACAAAGGATGATATCCAGATGATCTGTGCCCAGTCGATGTAACGAAACGTCCACACTTTCCGCAACTCGTTTTGCAGAAAAATCAAAGTGCTCGAGTGTATACCTTCCAAGTTTTGAGCAAAGCAGATAGCGTTCACGAGGAATATTCTTGAGGACTATGCCAAGTAACACTTCACTCATGCCACGGCCATAAAATGGACTGGTATCAATGAGATTCATGCCACACTCAAGGGCGGCCTGAACACTTCCAACAGCTTCTTCAAATGTAATTGAACGGAATTCCTGACCCAGAGAGGATGCACCAAAGGCTAAAATAGGAATTTCAAGGCCTGTGTTTCCAAGCATACGCGTCTTCATCTAAGACAATCCTTCACGTGAGAATATTTGTGTCATCTGGACTCAGCAGTGTGAAACAGAAGACTAAAAGGTTCTGCATCCGACAGAAAGGAGGAGATTTGCCCAGGGTTCCGTATCCGCTGTCTGAATAGTGAGTACATGGTCGTCTGATGACACAGCTTCATAGAAATCCCATTTGACAATGGGCTGCAGTTCACAGGAAGACGAAGCCTTTTCTAGAATACGTCGATACACATCCCATACGGGAGGATCTCCAGGAGTCGCTTCTGCATAAGAATCTGCACGATCGACACCCATCGTATTCACTGCATCAATTTGTACTGCACCAAGCACCGCTTCAAAAACCTGCGCGACGGTTGGTATTCCAGGCATAAGCTGGAGTGAAATAAGTTCTGCTCGAGCACCTTTTTTATTTGCTGCTGGGTAATTTCCATCAGCAATTAAGACTGTTGAGTGATGACCTGCCTGAGCGAGAGACTTGAGAATATCAGGATGCAAGAGTGGTCCGTTGAGCATAAAGCCACCTCTATTGGATGTACTTTTGAAGGCTGTTTATTGTTTGCTTGGCAGCATCGTTTGATGTTGGCAACGGAAAAACCTCTGCAGAAAGGAAACCCTTGAAGCCTACAGATTGAAGAGCTGAGACGATGGGCTGGGGATCCGTATGCCCCATTCCAACTGCACGACGATTTGAATCCGCCCAATGAACGTGTCCAATGTGTTTGCCCACTGAAACCAACGCTGCTGCAACATCCTCTTCTTCTATATTCATATGAAAAAGATCACACAAAAGACGCACCGAATGCAGTTTCTGCGACTCCAAAAAAGTAGCCGCTTGTTTCTGTGTGTTAAAGAGGTCTGTTTCATAACGGTTCAGGGGTTCGTACAGCAGTACCTGTCCATGACTGGCAGCACGTTCACCAAGTTTTCCAAGTGCATCAGAAAGCATGGTCAGAGCCGTATCGTGTGTTTCTGCTTGGCTACTCCGGCCCTGCATGGATCCGATGATTGCTGAAGCACCACATTCACCAGCTACATCGATAATATCGGAAATGAATTGGCATGCTTGCTCGCGCTTCGTACGATCAGGATCACATAGGTGCAGGCCTTGCTTGACCCACCCCGCTCCAGTCCCGACAGCAGCAACACCTAGGTTCAGTGGTGACAAACAAGCCATGAGTTCCGATACTGGTATTTCTTGTGCTGATCCAGGAAATATTTCCACAGCATCAAAACCCATTTCTGCAGCCATCTTGCAATACGCAAAAAGATCGGCCTTCCCTTCATTTGCATGAAATACAAATGGTCCCCTCCGTGCTTCAGGCACCAAACTGATCGTAATGGCTGATTTCATCATGAAAGAAAAAGCGGTTTCATATGCCGCTCATAAAGATTCTCTGTGACTTGCTTTCCTACAATTTCACGATTGTTTTCCAAAAGATCCGTGTAACGTGTCCCTTGTTGTGCTGCAATCTTAAAAGAAATGTGCAGCAACTGCCGAAGGCTTGGATTAAACAACGGATGATCTGGAACATGGCGTATCGCAGAAGCATATTCTGAACCACTCCACCCACCGACCACTTCTTTTGAAGGAAGCTTTGCTTGATCAATATCGATCACTGATGCATACGGTGCACTTAATTCTTCGACGTGATCGAGGGCATACGCATAGATTTCTTGAGCCAGCCTCAAACCGTCTCCCTCTGCCTCCGCTAAGCCAATCATCTCTTCCAGCCACGTTGTTCCGGCTGTTTTCAGGTGCACTCCAGCGCCCGTCGCACTTAGGATACGTCGTATGATCGGATAGAGAGAAAACTTATCACTCCCTGAGTGGACAGATAGTTTTAATGAATCCGGCAAACCATAATGCTTCGATGCAAAGCTACACACTGCCACATCATCTGAGAACTCCTGCTCAAATTGGGTGAGATCACCTACATAATCAACACCTTTGTTAAATCGACCAGTAAACTTGGGTGCGATGGTCTGAAGAGGTATCTTCTCTTCGGCTAAGAGTGCTAGAATGACCAAAAGCTGTGGAGGTGTTTGAGGGTCATCTGTTTCATCCATACTCACTTCGACGACAATATCATCTCCACGATGACTTTGAATGTGACGATAAATCTTTCCTGCTTTCTGGCACGCAAGAAGATAGTTGCCAGCTATTTTCGCAAGACTGTCCTCAGACAGCCTGATCACTTTTGTAATTCCTGGCAGGGAGAGTGGCTTTGCTAACTCAGGGTGACGCTTCACAAAATTGTGCACGTCTTCATCCCCTGCAGGCTTTCCAATACTGTCGGCAACATCAATCGTAAAAAAATCACTTGAGTCAAGAAAAGGCTCAACCGTTTCAAGGTTGATATGATCCGCATCGACAAACCAAGGATGCTGCCAACCTTGTGCTGTGACTGCCCGCGCAGCAGCTTCTCGCACGCTCGGTGGCTTACTCCCAATGAATGAATGTTCTCTGTTTGATTTATTCCAAACAGGAGCTACCAGCACGCCATCTGCAGCCAGTTGCTCAAACGCTGCCAATTGGGCCTCGGCTTCATGAGCAAAGCGATCACCAACACCAAAAGAAAATCGAGGAAGTTTTTTCATACGATCATCCTATCGTTCGAGCCTAACGAACCAATGCTGATTTTTGACCGTTGGATGTCTATTCTTGACCTCATGGCACTCCCACGAAATACCCTTTCCAAACGAAATCGTCATCTACCAACCTTTGTTTCACAACAAGTTGTTGCTTCAAAGAGGTACTTTCTTGACCTCCAACCACAAACGCTTCTCCCCCTGACCGTGGTTTGTGGTGGAGAAGAACTGGTTCGTAGTGACTATCTCATACAACGTGATCGATTTCCGTACTACTGCATTGAATTTGTCGCTTCGGGTCACGGGACTGCTGTACTGAATGGACGAACAGTGATGCTTAATCCCGGATCAATTTTTTCATATGGACCTGATCTCCCTCATGTCATTCGAACCAATAAAAAGAAAAGAATGAGAAAATATTACATCGATTTCGTTGGTAGCTCTGCTTTTCACGCTTTATCCAAGGCCCATCTGAAGCCCGGAAGTCATCTCACAGTATCTTCACCTGATGAGGTCCGTACTATTTTTGAACTCATGCAACAGTGTGGAATACGTTCTTCATCACACAGCCAAAGTCTTTGTTCACAGCTTCTTGGGGTACTTCTCACAAAGATTACGGAGGGGGCATTTCCTCCAGAGTCTATCGATCTTACAGCCCATAAAACCTTTGAGGCGTTCAAGGCGTTTCTTTGTGATCAACGCCAACGACTGACGTCGATTGAATTAGCTGCCGATGAATTTGGTATTTCTCCCGCATACCTCTGTAGGCTTTTCAAACGGTTTGGAGAACAAAGCCCATACCGTTACCTCCTCAGACAACGAATGAGTTTAGCAGCAGATTATCTTACTCATGAATGCCTTCAGGTTCAGCAGACAGCTCGGCGACTTGGCTACACAGATCCCTATCAATTTTCCAAAGCATTTAAGAGAGTCGCTGGTATCTCACCCCAACATTTTCAAAAACGCACGGCAAATCGCAGGTCAGATGGTTCTTCGAGAAAATAGGTGTTTTGAGGCCAATGCGTAAATTTGTGAGGATTTACAGATGCTGACGCTAAAGGAACTTACACAGGTCTCAAAACACCGACGTATTTTGTATGTCTCTCTTCAAGCATCGTGAAAGCGTTCTGATTTTTACGTGGACCTTCTTTCTCGCAACAGGAAACATTCTTGTGAATGCTCAAGAACCGCTTGAGCTTAATACAGATCGAGATGCTTTCACGCCTTCTGTCTTTTGCGTGGACCCCGGGACATCACTGACAGAAATGTCGCATGTTTATATTCAGAACCGTAATGGATTACCAACGAATAATTACCCAGAAATGATTGTTCGAATTGGTCGTAGTGAGATTTGGGAATGGCGGCTGGGTGTGAATTACTCGGTTGGTTCTCAAGGGAATGTGGTAACAAGTGTTGAAGCAGGTGAACTCCCAGAAGGTGGCCATACCTTGTATGAATCAAACTTTCTCTACGGTTTTAAGCTGGCCACATCTCAACAAGATGGGATGATTCCTGAAAGCTGTTTCATCATGGAAGCAACGACCCCTATGTATGGTGAAGAGTTTGGCACGGAGCCTGTTGCAACTGCCGTGTTTGGATGGAAATTCCCCGGTGAATGGAGGTGCGATGCAGCCATTCGATACGCCTATGCACAGGATGCAACACAATGGTTTAGTCGTTGGGGGCCATCTGTTGTCATCAGATATCCGATTACTCAACGTTGGGAGATCCACACCGAGTATTTTGGAACCTTTACAGACGGGCTTGCAGATGATGTCAATCGACCTTTTTTTTCGCCCGGCACCCATATCGTACTTGGGAAGAATATGGAAATAGGTCTCAGAGTAGGCTGGGGACTCACTCAAGATGCCGCAAACTTTTTTTCAGACGCTGGACTTGCAATCCGTTTTTAGGAGACTCCCCTTAGACATCGAGATTCTTTACATCGAGCGCATGCCGCTCAATAAAATCACGTCGTGGCTCCACTTTTTCTCCCATCAAAACTCGAAAGAGATCATCCGCGGCTGCAGCATCGGCCATCGTCACTCGCAATAATGTACGGTTTGATGGATCGAGCGTCGTCTCACGTAATTCCTCCGCGTTCATTTCACCCAACCCTTTGAATCGCGTGATTGCAAGACCTTTTTCTCCAGCTCGACGAACCGCCGCCAAAAGACCCCGGAGATCATCAAGTCCAATCTTGTTCTCTCCTCGCTTCAAAGTGTAGCGAGCTTCTTCTCGACCAGTTCGATCTTCTGGTAGAAGAGAGTCAATACCAAATCCCATTGCTTCGAGTTCTTTGATACCTGCGTTGATACTCCGCACTTCATGAAGGTCAATGACAATAAGCTGATCACTACCTGTATCTGGAGCCGTTCCAGGTGTTATATCCCCAACTGCTTCGGCTTCCTCTGCTCGTCCAACTGCTAGTTCACCCCCGGCTGCTTGTTCATGTTCCTTCACAAACGCTTCGACATCATCACGATTTATAAACCATCTTTCTTCCATACCATAGTACACATGGTACATAGGTAGCCTGCCTGTTGTTCCATCTCGTCTTTCGGCATGATCACGAAGGCTAATACCTCGTTTCTCAAGAGCAACTAATGCATCTTCAAGGCCTGAAAGAGTTCGGCAGAGTTTTTTCATCTCTTCACCTGCTATTTCTCGTCCATCACCTGGAAGAAAGACACCTTCACCCAGACCTTGGTCAAGGAGTTGATTCTTCATCTCCTCTTCGGTCTGAACATAGTACACCTTCTTCTTATTACGAACTCGAAACAGTGGTGGTTGCGCAACGTAAACATGACCTTCAGCAACCAAGCGATACATCTGACGATAGAAAAACGTAAGCAACAGTGTCCGTATATGTGATCCATCCACATCTGCGTCCGTCATGATGACAACTTTGTCATAACGACGCTTCGCAAGATCGGATTCTTCACCAATCCCAGCTCCAATCGCTGAAATGACACTTCGCACCTCCTCATTGGCCAAAACCTTATCATCACGGCTTTTATAGGCATTGATGATCTTGCCCCGTAGCGGAAGAATGGCTTGGTATTCACGATGACGACCACCCTCAGCACTTCCTCCGGCCGAATCGCCCTCAACAAGATAGAGTTCACACCTCTCAACATCGCGGCTCGTGCAGTCACGTAGTTTCCCAGGGAGACCACCTCCTGAGAGAGCACCTTTTCGTTCACGAAGCAACGCTTTTGCTTTTTTTGCAGCTTCTCGTGCTTCTGCCGCCAGGACACCTTTTTGAACAATCGCCTTAGCACTCTTAGGATGTTCTTCGAGATACTTCGAAAGAAAATCGCCTACCGCTGAGTTGATGATGCCTTCTACCTCACCATTCCCAAGCTTTGTTTTTGTCTGTCCCTCAAACTGCGGTTCTGGAACACGAACACTGATAACGGCTGTCAGTCCTTCACGAATATCTTCACCCGAGGGCACAAGATCCTTGTAAATACCCGTTTTTCTTCCATATGAGTTTAGCGCACGAGTCAATGCTGAACGAAAACCAGAAACATGGGTACCACCTTCAGTAGTCGAAATATTATTGACGTAACTATGAAGGCTTTCCGTGAACTCTCCTGTGTATTGCAATGCAATATCCCACGTTACCCCCTCACCACCACCCTTAATAGATATGACATCAGAGTGGATTGGATCACTTGCCTTATTGAGATGCTCTACAAATTCTTCCACACCTCGTTCATAGTAATATTCCTCACTCGAGCCGCTTGCAGCATCAGTGAACGTAATCCGAACACCAGAGTTGAGAAATGCTAATTCCCTCAATCTTCGTGACAACGTGTCCCATGAAAACTTTGTCTGAGGGAAAATCTGTGGGTCCGGCTTGAAGGTTGTCTTTGTCCCACTCCTTGTAGTCGTTCCCATCTTGTGAACAGGCCCACTGGGTTCACCACGCTGATACTCCTGTTGCCAGGCATGCTCATCACGGGAAACTTCGACCTCACACCATTCTGAAAGAAAATTCACAACAGTTACACCAACACCGTGCAACCCTCCTGATGTCTGGTATGCACCCTTCTCAAACTTCCCACCAAACTTTAATACCGTCATTACGCCTTCGAGTGTCGATACTTCTCGTTCCATTTCCTCGGACAACTGATCGTGGCGGTCGACTGGTATACCTCGCCCGTCATCATCCACCGTCACGCTACCATCATTATTGACCGTTACACTTATGTGCTTTGCGTGACCCGCCATACATTCATCGATTGAGTTGTCCACAACCTCGTAGACAAGATGATGTAATCCTCGAGATGTATTGTCACCGATATACATCCCAAACCGTTCACGAACATGCTCTCGGTCAGACAGATGTTTGAGGTCGGCCGACGTGTAGTCTGGATTATTCATATCATTGGACATAAAGCATTACCTCCGATTATCAATGGCTTGTTGGGGTGCTGGTATCAGCAACGATTCGACAGCGAATGTCATGAATTTCCTTATCTGGCAGAAGATTGTTGATTCGTTCAAGCACCTGACTTTTATGAAAACCCATTTCTTGAACATGAGCAGAGTGGGTAACAAAAACATCAAGAACACCTCGGCGTATTGTGCCTGGTTGAGAGTTTTCTCGTAGTGACTCTGGTACAGCTTCTTGCCACGCAGCTAAGAGTCCAGATGTTGCTTGTTCACAGTCGTATCCGGTTCGTGCCATCAGCCTTGTCAAAAGGGTCTTGATAGTTCGTGGACCAGATGAAGATCGATGTGAAGATTGTTGCATATTAGTCAGCCGCCAGTGGCATAATGACATAGCCATATCCATCGTCGGTGCGACAAACGCATGCGCTTTGACCGTCCGTAAGTTCGATGTTTATAGACGTTGATCCATCTAGAACGCGAAGAAAATCACTAACAAAGCGGGGATCCATTTTAATAACCACTGAAGAACCAGAATGGTCGATAGGCATTTCAATGCGGCTCTCACCACTTTCAGCAGACTTTCCTGAAAGTACCAACTGCCCTGCTTCAAAAGTAAAATCGACGCCTTTGGACTGCTCGCTTGTTACGATGGCGGCCTGACGAACAGCAGCAAGAAGTGGACCTGCAACGATGCTGACATGCACCGCTTCAGGACGATCAGGAAAGACATCTCTCCAACGAGGAAAACGACCTTCAACAAGCCTAGCTGATATAGTTGTTAGACCTGTCTTAATAAGTATTTCACTGGTATGAACGGCAATTTGAACAGATGTATCTGCGCTACCAAGACACCGTTCAATAAGAGTCATTGCCCGAGCAGGGACAATCGGTTGAACATCAGCAGGCGTACCACCAACAGCTTCAGCAGGGCCCTCCATTTTTGCAAGACGACGACCATCGGTACCGACTGCTATGATTCCCGTAGCCGAAAGTTCTACAAGAACACCGCCGAGTGCATAACGACTTGATTCGTTATCTGTTGAAAAAACAGTACGTTTGACCAATTCGCGAACCAGCGGCGTCTTAACGTCAAAACAGGCTTCTTCTGGAAAAGATGCTACTGATGGAAATTCAAGAGGGTCTTCTGCTGGAAGTCTAAACTGACTTCGTGGAGCCTTCACCACAGATGCATTTCCATCAGATTCAATATCGAAGACAGTCCCCGAAGCACTCTCACGAACAATAGCCATCAGTCGACTACTTGGGAGAAGCACTGCACCTTCAGCCGATGTCTCCACACCTTCTACTTCTGTTCTAATGCCTAACTCAAGGTCAGTGGCAGAGAGTACAGCCGTTCCCTTTCCTGCTTCAAGTTTTACATTTGTGAGAACCGGTTTAGGAGAACGGGATGGGACAACTGCAGCTGCATTTTGTAATGCTGCTAATAATGGTTCTTTCGTGCAACGAATTTTCATTGCTGTTATTAATTTCCTTTCCTGGAGCCTCTTCCTCAGGTGTTTGACTACCCTGTAAGACGGCTCTTTTTACTCAATTTTTTACTATTTATTACCCTTTACTGTACCTGTTTTATGGCATACTGAAATGGGCCTAAAACACGTTATTTTTTGGCTTTTTTAAGGGTCTTTGCTGGTTCCTAAATTTCTCCTGTTTTCTCTTATTCTTCATAAGATATTTAAAGAAAAGAACAGGAGAAAGGAGTAACGCCTTGGAAGTAAGAAGATCACTGTACAGACTACCACATACGATGATTAACAAACACGAAAAATGACTGTTTAGAGCTAAAAATAAACATATCAGATGAAATATTTCATTGTTGGAACTATGTCTGAACTATGTCGAAAACCTATAGCGTGGCTGTCTGTTGCGTAGTCAGATACTGCCAGCACGATGGTAGGTGGAACTCAAATTCGATATTGAGAGAGTGCTGATTATTGTTGCGAAAAGAAGCATGCTAGAAACAGACACTGAAAGCTACAGAGAATCAACACATTGTTATCCCATATCATACAATCACATCTCTCAATATATCGATTGCCCGATAGACATCTGAATCAGTTGTGGTGTACCCAAAACTAAATCGGACAGCACCCTGAATTAATTGTTTTGGGAGGTTCATAGCAAGTAGTGCGGGAGCAGGTTCGCTTGCACCACTTGCGCAAGCTGTTCCGCTCGAACAAGCTAACCCGGCAAGATCGGCTGCGAGCACTATAGCCTGACGATCACGCTGAGAAAAACCTATTGTTGAGATATGAGGAGAACGTTTTTCATGTGCTCCAATAATTACAACATCCAGATTTCGGCTCAGAGCAATGTCACGCACAGCAGATTCAAAAGTATTTCGTAGTGCATGCAAGCGGCTATCCATATCGTGTCTTTCTTGAATAGTCAGTTCGAGTGCATGAGCAAATCCTGCTGCTAAAGCAACCGCTTCCGTTCCACCCCGCATACCCTGTTCTTGTGTCCCATCAAAATATCGAGGCTTGAAATCAATGTCACTACGAATGAGCAGTGCACCGATCCCGCGTGGTCCACCAAACTTATGTGGTGCAAGTGTTATCGTTGCACAGTCAGAATAGTCCCGTTCTGTACATAGAAGAGACATTGCCTGTGTTATATCCGTATGTAAAAGAGTTCGTTTTCCAATTTCAAAACGGGACTGTATCGTTCCTGTCTGACCACAAACTAATGTATTGCTTAAAATGCTTTGCGGGGATGAACGGGACGCGTCTAACCAAGCATTCAGCACGTTTTGATCAATCAGACCATGAGAATTCAAGGGGATGGTTTCCACATCCCAATGAAACTCTTCAGATAAACGTTGAGCAGCAGAACGAAGGCTTTCGTGATCGCGTGCGCTCGTTGCAATGGTGCCGTTTTCACAGTGTGCTAAACCGAATAAGGCAGACCAGTTCGATTCTGTGGCTCCTGAGGTAAATAGAAGTCTGTGGTGGATTGGGCCTGACGCTGAGCAACCAAGTAAAGAAAGGATTTTCTCTCTTGAATCTTCCAAAATCCTGCGTGCGCGACGACCCTCAGTGTGCTGACTTGAAGGATTTGCGAATCCTTCGCGAGCAACAGACTGCATGACACGCTCTACTTGAGGACGAAGAGGTGTTGTGGATGCGTGGTCGAGGTAAATTGAGGTGGGTCTTAAGTGAGCCCCATCCACGTCGCCCACAGCTTATTTCACTTCGATAAGTTCAACCAGAAAATGGAGTGTTGCGTTTGGCGGGATGGGACCACCTGGTGTACCACGAGCTCCATATCCAAGATCACTTGGTATGAGTAATTCAATCATTCCACCCTCACCAACCAACTGCATTCCTTCAGTCCAACCAGGGATGACACCATTGAGTGGAAATTCAATTGGCTCACCACGCTGATACGAACTGTCAAAAACGTTTCCGTCATCAAGCCATCCATGGTAATGCACTTTTACCGTATTCGTAGCCTTTGGTTTTGTTCCTTCTGTTCCACGAAGGACTCGATATTGCAGACCGGAGCCGGTTTTTGTGAAAGATGTCGGAGCATTGTCAGCGATCTTGCCCGCGCCAGAGGGCAATGAAGGGTGGGGCACGTCTTTTGATTCGTCAGCCACAGTGAACTCCAAGGGTGATAGAAAAAAGCATACAAGTGTGAAAGCAACAAAAAATCTCATCGATAAGTTCCTCAAGGATCAAGAAATTTAATATACATGAAAAACAAACCAATATAAGGACGTCTTCTAGAAAGCGTGACTTCCGCATCCCCAACTGGCGCACAGAGTAGCGTGGGCTTTCTGTGCGTTGTTTTCACCGTGCTGCTAGCTTGAATCTGCTAGCATCGACTCGATGTCATCAACTTCAATAGGGATGTTGCTACTCAAATCAATTGGTCCACGCTCGGTGATCAAAATGTCATTTTCGAGACGCACACCAATACCTTCCTCGGGAATATAAATCCCAGGTTCGACAGTTATCACCCAGCCGGCCTCGAATGGTCCATCGGCTGGTGCAAGATCGTGCACGCCAAGCCCAAGTGAGTGACCGAGACCATGCATAAAGTAGTTTCTGCAGGCAGGTGTTTGATCTGAATCGTTTGCTATTTCGTCGTCGGTTAGCAGTCCTAGCGCGGCTAATTCATCATTCATCTCAAGTTGTGCGGCTCGTTTCCAATCACGTTGTGTCGTGCCAACCGTTGCGCGAGCAATGGAACTCTTCAGGACCTTTAGTACGGAGTTATACACAGATCGTTGCCTATCACTAAACTTCCCACTCACAGGATATGTTCTTGTAATGTCAGCATTGTAGTTCGCATAACACGCACCAACGTCTACAAGGAGAAGATCCCCGTCTCGACATTCAGCACTATTTTCGATGTAGTGCAGTACACAGGCATGAGCGCCTGATGCAATGATTGGTTCATATCCAAATGTTGATCGATTTCGAATAAACTCTGCGGCAACCTCAGCCTCAAGCTCATATTCCATGATTCCTGGTCGCAATGACGCTAGCATTTTCCGGAGTCCAGCATCTGTGACGTCAATTGCCTGCCGAATGAGATCAACCTCTGTGGGGCTTTTGATAGCTCGAAGTTTTCTCAAGAATGGAGCCAGTCGTTGATAATCATGCAGAGGGTAATCGGCAATCATTTGCCGAGCCATACGCAGGTCTCGCGGGGAGACATCAATACTTGCTCGTGCATGCTCATTCGCATTGAGGAAGACTTTGTTGCTTTCACACAAGAGTAGGTGAAGGATCGACGGTAACTCAGAAACCCAACGAATATTTTTGATGCCGGAGATATCTTCAGCCTTTTTCTTTGACAGCTTTTCTCCTTCCCAAAGGGCAAGTTGTTCATTGGGTTGACGGATGAAAAGCATTTCACGATGAGATGGCTCAACTGCCTGTGGAGCCATCACAAGCACGCTCTCTTCTTGTTCAATTCCCGTTAGCCAAAAGAGATCACCGGAAGGATGAATTTTGAGCGTGCCATCGCCCGTAGTTGGGAGAATGTCTGCGGCATGCACGATAGCCACGCTGTCCTTTGGCAATAGTGATGCGAGTTGAAGACGATTCTGGATAAATAAATTGTGATCAATAGGAGAGTGTCGCATGACACAAGGATACTATCGCCAGCGTTTTTTTTCTTCCTCACGCATTGTGGCAGCAGCTCGCACCGCATCTTGTTCGAGTTCCTGGCCAACTGCTGCAGCTCTCTCTTTACTCACGAAAATCTGTGGCAGACCACCTTTTATCGAGAAATGGACAACTCCTGTCGCTACCAGAACCGGTGCGAGGAAAAGCAAGATGCGGGCTCCCCATCGAGATGTGGCGATTCTTTGGATTGGAGGTGGCATGGTTGTTGCTGCGAGTCCTACGATTTGCTGCGAGTATGTTTTTTTCTTGGACTTGCGATGGGCCATGGAGAATCCTCCCGATGAAAAGTGATCAATGAACGTCTTGAAAGAACCATAGCTAGATTCTTTCTTGTATTGCCAGACCGCTTTCATTTCTGGAAATCAAGGAAAGCTAGGAATGGGAGGGAGTATGAAATGCCTGCTTAAGGCGATCTAAAGCGTCTTCAAGTCTTGCTGTTGGGCAAGCGATATTAAGACGAATAAAACCCGGAGCCCCAAACTCACGTCCATCTGATGGTCCCAAGCCAGCCTGAATGCACGCATGCATTGGATTTTGTACATGGGTTGCTCGGCAGTCGATCCAAGAGAGGTACGTAGCCTGCGCAGGAATACATGAGAGTCCTGAAATGTCATGCACGGCTGATTGAATCATCATGTGGTGCATGCGTAGAACAGTGAGTAGTCTCTGTCGCCATGCGTGACCGTAGTTCCATGCTGCCTCTGCGGCAGCGTAGCCCAATGGGTTGATCATTGGGACAAGACCACCGCCACTCGTCATCCATTGTTTACGACTTGTGTGGCTTGGGAGAATTGCAGCAGCACAACCAAGTCCAGCAAGGTTCCAAGTTTTTGAGGGTGCGACAAGTGTTATGGCATTTTTAGCAGCAGCGTGACAAAGGCTTGCAAATGGTATGTGGGTACATTGTGGATCAACGATAAGATCAGACCAAATTTCATCACTCACAACTGTAATACGATGTTCTTCACAAATATCAGCTATTTGCAGTAGGTTTTCTTTCGTAAAAACTGAGCCAGTTGGATTATGTGGGTGACAAAGCCAGAGGATCTTTGCACGAGGTGTAATGGCGGCCTTGAATGTTTCCCAGTCGATATCCCACGTTGTTTCTTTTTGAATGAAGGGTATTTGGACACACCGTCGGTTTGCCATACCGGGAAGCGAAAGAAAAGGTGGATAGACCGGAGTAAAGGTCAAAATTTCATCATCTGGCTGCGAAAGTAATCGAGCGGTTATGGCAAGTCCTGTGACAACGCCAGGGGTGGCAATCACTGAGGAAGGATCAATGTTCCATGCGTGATGGTGCTGCAGATGGTTGGCTAATGCATCAGCAAAACCTGGTGGTTCATGTGTGTACCCAAAAACGCCATGTTGGGTACGTTGATGAATGGCATCGAGCACCTCTGGAGGCGTACAGAAATCCATGTCTGCAACCCACATGGGAAGTACATCCTGCTCAGGCCAGCGATCCCATTTTTCAGAACCGGTGCCTTGACGATCTGGGCAGGCAGCAAATTCATAGGAGGAAGGATCTGTTGTCATCGCTCCAGATTAGTTTGGAAGAAGCGGATCAGGAGTCCAGATGCACGAGATTGCTAGAGAATGAATCTAGAAATGGTGTGTCGAAAACAAAGGACAGACTCATGAAAAAAGAATCATTCGATTCAAAGCTCAAAACATCAATCGTCAATGATTTTCATGCTAGGGATCTGCATGCGTTCGTTAATAGCTGTAGCCTGCAAGAGCTTCTGTAATGTTAGGTGTATCTACCTTTGCCAAAACACCTGTTCCACGAAGGTTTCGCTTTCTTTTACTTGAAAGCCGAACCTGAAGATGGCTGGTGCCGGCGCGACGATGTTTTGCCTTCCCTTTGGCCGTGAGCCGAAAGCGTTTTTTGGTTCCCTTGTGAGTTTTTTGCTTGGGCATTTGTTATCTCCTCATGTGGCATCTGCCACGTGCATGAAACTATATACGAATGTTTTACCGTGGGGAAAGGGTGCAGACTAGCCGTCGGCCCAATTGCTGCGGTGGTGATTCAATCTTCGCCACCTCCTCGAGTTGATCCACAATCCCTTGCATCACACGTTGCCCCTCTTCAATATGGGCCATTTCACGACCACGAAAGACGAGGGAAACAATAACCTTATCTTTGTGAAGCAAAAAACCCTTTGCCTGATTCACCTTGAAGTCGATGTCATGCTGACCAGTTTTTGGTCTCAGACGGATCTCCTTCGTTTTTGTATGGTGCACATGCGATTTATGCTGTTTCTTCTTCTGCTGGTACTTGAACTTTCCAAAGTCCATAATTCGACAGACAGGGGGCTTCTCAGCTGAAGCCACTTCAACTAGGTCGAGACCAGCTTCAGAGGCCACCCGGAGAGCTTCCTCTGTAGGAATGACACCAAGCTGATCGCCGTCTGCACCGATCACCCGGACCGGTGTGATCCGGATTTGTTCGTTAATACGATGCTGTTTCTCGATGACCGAAGTCTCCGGGCGAAATGATGATCCGCAATGTTCTGAGATTATTCAGAATACGGCGAAAGAGAGACACAATAATCCAACACGTTGCGGGAGGCGTCAAGGCGTCACTGTTTTTCGTCGTAGCCGTGCCTGACGAGGGTCACCGAATGCCTTTTCTGGGCCGGTATTAAGCCGCAGGTTATGAATAAGCTCGTTGTCAGCAGAGCCGAATCTTTTAGTCATCGATTCCTCCATCATGAAGGCAACGCTCATACGCCTCCCTGATGTGTCTGACAGCACATAATGGACCCAGCGGAAGGGCAAGGAATCAGCGGTCCCAATGGAGGCGATGCGAACAACTGACAATTCACCAATCATGCCTTCGGACGTCTCTTCAAAGCTTTCAAATTGCTCTTGAAGTGAGCGTTGAAGATCGCGTTGGACCTCTTGAATCGTAGGTATGTTGGAAACGCTGGTTTGTGGAAGGGTTGTAATCGAGCATTGAGCAACGAGAGCACCTTGGTCTACAAGCCGCATCACTAAGGTCTCGGACGACCGTTCGATAATCCGCCAACGTGCATCATAGACGAGATCAAACCGACCGTCTGAACTTCTGAACCAAAGCCTGTCTGGCCGTCCTTCTCCGTGTCTTCTCTGAGAAGGGGTCTCAGAAACATCCATTGCTGCAGGATTCACCTTGTGAGAGGAACGCTGCTTTTGTGTTGTCTGAGTGGGGAGCGGTGTTCGAAGAACGTTTATTTTTGCATCCACGTTAAAACCAGGTGCAACATGGCTCGCTTGCCTTTTTTCCTGTATCGAGCATTGGATCGTATGAATAGGTCTATTCAACTGAAATCGATTGGAAGATTCTTTTGAGATTCCCGCTGTGGTCATATCTGAAGTAGTGATGTTTGTCTCGAAATGCCCTTCAACGACGATCTCTGTAGAAACACCGTCAACAGCACCTTCAAGACGCCCTTGAAAACGCACTCGCGCTCTATCATCAATCACTTCTTCGAATGTGACTTGTACTTGACCACGTTCGATCATATCTATAGCAAGCAGTCCAGCTGAGTCGTCTGGTGGTACGGTCCAGTTTTCCCCAACGCGTATAGCCTCTTTTGGCAACAACGCATCGATCAAAAGAGGATCGAACGGTATATCAAGAAGGTCTTTTTCGTCCCGGGACAGAAAACCTTGATTGAGATAGTGGACAGCTGCTTTTCCAACTTTGGTGACCGTGATCAGGCGTGCATCGTTTGCCAGTTTGATGTTGGTGCTTTGGTTGTCGACCACAATGACAGCATGCGCTTCAGAATAATCACGGGTGGTCTCAGAGGGGCTGTTTTGTGTTTCCATGAAATTGAATGTGCCAGTCACATTTATTGGTTGACGAACAGGTTCGACACCTCGACCGGTTGTGGAAACGAGTTCGCCCTCGACATCGAGACTGACAACGACTTGCGATTGATGCGCAAAAGCAATCATTGGGAGGATGAATATGGAGGCAAAGACACCCAATCGCAGAGAAGAACAGTTTTGATTTAGAATTCGCATGTGCATTTTGTTGTGGACACTGTTGGGAGCCTCACGTCTGACCCTGCATCTAGAATCGGTCGATCTTCTACCCGTGTCCCGGTACCAGGTGTCTAATTGAGCAGACTGCCTATTTCGTAGAACTAGTTCATTCGTTTCGGTCTCTGGTGAAACAAGTCAAGTCCTCTGATAGTATCTTAAGTGATTTCATATCAATGACTTAGGCGCTTTCTGGTTACGTGAGGGGTTGGGTTGACTTGTCTAATTCTCGGAAAAAAGCTCAAGTTTTTTGATTCTCCGATGAACTTTTTCGCATTTCGGTTCGTACAACTCTCGTGATCTCAAGCGGCGTGGTGGGGGCTACGGATGGCCGAGCATTACGCCAAAACGACTTTTGAGGGTAGAGCTATGCGTTCCAACAGTTCGAATTCCTTTGTGCGATTCTTCATGAATAAGCAAACATCAGTACCGCAGTCAAACGTCGGTATGGACGTTTTAGTGAATGAACCGGTGCTATCGATTGAAGAACTGGCAAAGCGATTCAATGTGTCAACAAAGACAATTTCTCGTTGGAGAGAACATGGACTGGTGGCACAGCGTTACATTGTTGATGGTCGTCGACGCGTTGGTTTCCTTGCGACCACTGTGGAAGAGTTTATTCGCAAGAATCCTATGCGGGTTGAGCGCGGGAGTAAATTCAGCCAGCTTTCTGATGAGGAGCACGGAAAAATAATTACATGGGCTCGTCGACTATCTGCTGCAGGCGCCTGTGCTGCTGATGTCCATAAAAAAATTGCTGCAAAGCTTGGACGAAGTGTTGAAACGGTTCGGTACACTATTAAGCGTCATGATCAGGAACACCCCAGTGATGCCGTCTTTGCAGCCACCAATAGCCGACTAAGACCAGATAGTTGTATCCGGATTTATCAACAATACCTTGGTGGAGAATCCGTCGAGTCAATTGCTACTCGATACCGTCGTTCAAAAGCGAGTATTTATCGCGTTATTCTCTCAGAACGTTGTCGTGCCATCATGGAGTTGCCTCTCGACTACATGCCAAATGCATTATTTGCGAGGAAAAGTGCTGAAAAGGTTGTGAATCAAGCATTTCCGGTTGTCCCCGAAGGTTCGAAGAAAGCTCGAAGGCCAGCTGGGTTGCCAGCGTATCTTGCAAGCCTTTATGAAGTCCCTCTGCTCAATCGGGATCAGGAAGTCTGGTTGTTTCGTAAATTCAACTACCTGAAATACAAGGCGAGTAAGCTCCGTGAAGAAGTGGATTTGGAACATCCAAATTCACGACTGATGGACAAAATTGAACGTCTCTACGACGATATCGTAGGAATCAAAAATCGTATCGTTCGGGCCAACTTAAGATTGGTTGTTTCGATTGCAAAGAAGCGTGTCTCTTCGGGAGATAATTTTTTTGATTTAGTCAGTGATGGAAACATGTCACTCATACGAGCAGTGGAGAAATTTGACTATGCTCGAGGAAATAAATTTAGCACATATGCATCATGGGCTATTATGAAAAATTATGCTCGTTCTATTCCAACTGAGCATAAGCAGCGTGATCGATTTCGTTCCACTGACATGGACTTCCTGCAAGCTACAGCCGACCGACGCGAAAATGAATCTCATCGAAGGCTTGCCGTCAGCGACCGCCTTATGCAGGTGGAAAAGTTTCTGGACCGTCTTGATCAGCGTGAACAAACAATCATTATCCGACGCTACGGACTTGATCATGATAAGGATCCACAAACTCTCAAGGAGGTGGGAAGTGCTCTTGGGGTGACGAAAGAGCGGGTTCGTCAAATTGAATCGAAAGCTCTGAAAAAGTTGCGAGCGGCTGCTGTGGATGAATCAATCTTGCCAGAGCTTGAATAATCCTCTGATGAGCAGACTGTTTCTCCTCCAGACGTCCTATTTCCAAACCTGAACAGCTCTTGCTGATGCCAGAGCGAGAAGGTGATGGCGAGCGTCCTTTGTGCAAAGCCTTGTTTTCAAGTGTTTTTCTACTGTTTTACTTCATCTTGATCTGAAGCCTGTCTTTTCTCTATTTTCCCGGCACAACCTTTCTCAGCAGCCAAGGAGGGCATGCTATGAGTCGGATTCGAGGAATGCTTGTAGGCTTGCAACAACGATTTCATTTTGGCTGGGAGCCAAAACAGCATACACCCGGAGTGCGCGAGATTGGGGGCTTCATTGTTGTCATTGCAGTCGTGCTGAGTTGGCGGCTGTATGCAACGAGTAAGCAGGCTGATGCCCGTTCACCAGATAAAGACGCGGTTACGAATGGCGAGGTCAATCGTGAGCCAGTTATGGCAATGGTCAACGGTGTGGAGATTACTCGTGAAGATTTGGTCCGTGCTGCTGTGAGTCGTTATGGACAAACGATTCTAGAGGCACTTGTCAATCGAACTATTATCGAACAGGCATGTCAACGTCATCAGATATCGGTCTCTCCAGAGGATGTCCAATCTGAGATAACTGCTATGGCACAGCGATTTAATGTACCTCGTGAACAATGGATTGAATTAATTCAAAAAGAGAGAGGAATTGAACCTCAACAATATGCCGAAGATATTGTATGGCCCATGCTCGCGTTGCGGCATCTTGCACGTGCATCGATTGAACCGAGTGATACAGAATTAGGAAAAGCATTCGAAAATCGTTTTGGCGCAGCGATCAAGGCAAGAATTATTGTCCTTCCAACGCAGAAAACGGCTGAGAAAATAAGAGCATTGGCAATTGCGGCACCAGATGACTTTGGTGGCCTGGCACGTCAGCATTCAATTGACGTTGGAAGTGCCAGCGCAAATGGATGGGTCCAGCCCATTCGACGTCACTCAGGTGATACTACATTCGAAAAGGCTGCCTTCGAACTCGAAGAAGGAATGATATCAGACGTTGTGCAGGTTGCAGATCAATTTATTTTTCTCAAGTGCGAAGGAAAACTCCCTGCGGCGGATGTGACACTAGCGGAGGTGCGCCCACGACTTATGGAAGAACTTCGTGAGGAGAAAAGTCGTCGAGCCTCCAAAGAAGTTTTTAGGAAGGAACAAGATGCTGCCATCATCCAAAACATTATGAATGATCCGGTCAAACGTTCAGAACAACCCGGTGTTGCGGCATTGGTCAATGGCGTCGCGATTATGATTAGCACGGTAGAAGATGAATGTGTTGATCGCCATGGCGAGGAGGTTCTTGAGATTCTCATTACGCGCTCCATTGTCAATCAGGCACTGCAACGTCAGCGAAAGAAAGTAACCCAGAGCGACATTGATGCTGAAATCATTCGTGCGGCTGAGTCATTGGGTTTTCGTAAGTCTGATGGGTCAGCAGATACCGCAGCGTGGCTTGAGAGAGTTGCGAAGGAAGAGAAAGCATCTCTTGATTACTACATTGAGGATATTGTTTGGCCTACAGTTGCACTCAAAAAATTATTAGGTCCTGTTCCGGTGACACGTGAGGATCTTGATAGGGCGTTCGAGGCGACATTTGGTGCTCGTTCACGTTGCCGCATGATAGTTTTGGATACTCAGAGACGGGCCCAAGAGGTTTGGCAACTCGCGAGACAAAACCTCACCGTCGAGATGATTGGTGACTTAGCCGAACGTTATTCGGTTGATCCAACAAGTCGTACATTGCGTGGAGAGGTTCCACCGATTCAACGATACGGTGGTCAACCAACACTGGAGCGAGAAGCATTTTCTCTCCAGACAGGTGAGTTATCAGGTGTTATCCAAGTAGCAGATCGATTCCTCGTGCTATATTGCGAGGGCTATACAAAACCAGCAGATGTCAGTTTTGATGAAGTAAAAGCTGAGCTTCACGCAGATATTCTTGAGAAGAAACAACGTATTGAGATGGCCCGGCATTTTACACACCTCCGTGGTGGAGCCGCGATCGATAATTATCTTGCTGGTACAAGCCAGTCTCCCGTCGGGCAGCACAACACGCCACGTTCACAAGGACAAGCGCTCCCACCCTCAACCCTCACGCAGGCTGAAATTGATGAATTGACACGACCACGTGCAGGGAGTCGAAAAGCAAAAGATCAGGATGCTGGTGTCGTACCGGCTTCTCGAGAAGTATCCGTTCCCTAGGATGCAGAGATGAGAGAACAAAACGGGTAGATGTTCTGCCTCAGGCGAAGAGAGACTCGATAGCCTGCCCCTTACCATCTTCAGTTGCATAAAAGGGACGACTTTCAACGTCATAGACTGTTTTGGGACTCACGCCCATGGCGGTAAACAACGTGGCATGAAGGTCAGTGATCGTGACAGGATTTTCAATGGCCATGCATGGTCGTTCATCGGCAGTCTTTCCGTATACACAACCCTGCTTCATACCACCTCCGAAGAGGACAACGCTTGAACCGCCAGTGAAATGGCGATGTTGACCATAATGTTCTGGCTTCTGCAAAAAATCTTTTGGTGACCGCGCCTGATCATTCGCTGTCGATCCAGGCTGTCCTTCGGTAATCATGTCACGGCTAAACTCACTTGCAATGACAACAAGGGTTCGATCAAGCAACCCACGTTTTTCAAGATCCTGTATCAACGTGGCAATCGGACGATCAATTTCGTTGTGCATCCGGATGAGTGTCTCATGACCACGCTCGTGGGTATCCCAATGTTTGAATGGTATGTATTCCGTCGTTACTTCGACATAGCGTACGCCCTGTTCAACAAGACGACGAGCGAGCAGGCAACCACGACCGAATCGGCCAGTATCATAAAGCTCTTGAACGTCTTTCGGCTCACGAGTTATGTCAAATGCTTCTCGCTCGTTTGAACCAAGAAGTCGATGTGCTTTTTCAAGACTGTTGAGCATTGATTGCTGATGGTAATCGCTTGTGAAGGCAGCGTGGGGAGATGACTGCAGTAGTTTTTTGAAGTGCTGGTAGCGGGAAGCAAAACGCTGTCCATCCATGCCCTTTGGCGGACGAACAGCTAAAGCAGCTTGCTCTGGATATGGAAGATTCATTGGACCAAATTCACTTCCAAAAAAACCACCTGTCGTAAATGCTTTAATCTCTTCATTTTCACCAATACCTTCCAGGCGCTGCCCAATGTTTACAAAGGCTGGCATAACAGCATCTCGTGAGCCCAGCACTCGACTTATCCACGAACCAATATGAGGACATGCAACGGTTTGCGGAGGGATATAGCCAGTATGCCAATGGTATTGGTGTCGTGAGTGAAGAATACTTCCGAGGTCAGGCTGTACGTGCGATCTGATAAGCGTTCCTCGGTTGAGCATCCCTGCAATGTGTGGGAGCCCGTTGCAGATTGTTACTCCATCAATGGATGTTGGTATGGCAGGAAAGGTGCTAATGACATCGGGAACGGCTAAACCTGGTTCAAACGGTTTATATTTCTTTGGGTCAAAGGTATCAGGAGCGGCCATTCCGCCAGCCATCCAAAGAACAATGATGGCATCAGCAGTTGGGGCAGGATGTGTCACTGCTTGTCCATTGGTTGTTTGTGCAAGACATTTTGGTTCAGGGAGTGCCAGTGTTGTTGAAGCAGCACTGGCAAGGCTCAATAACAAGTCACGTCGAGTTTGCATGCGATAGTCTCCTTATCGAATAAGCTGGAATTCTGGAAGCATAACAATGGCCCACATCAAATCAGCAATGTTTGTCTCACGACATGTTGCTCCTAGAAGATCGGATGCTGCAGCATATTCTGCAGGTGTTGGTAAACGTGTGAGTGCCGTTAAGAATACTCTCTCAATAATAGCTTTTGAGTCTGAACCATACTTTGAAAAAAGCTTTGAAGCCCCAGATAGAAATTCGCCGTTCAGGGATGCATCATTGCTGAGTTGAAGAGCCTCGAGTGTCGTCAGCTGTGTTGGTCGATTTGTTACGACCTGATCACGGTTTGGGCGTCCAAGTGCTGACATAAGCGGAGTGGCCTTAATGAGTGAGGCTCTCACCATTGGAATGGTGTCTGGAGAAAAAACATATTGCAGAGATGCTCGAAAACTCTTCTCGCCTGTTTTCCATATGGACTGCGTTTTGGTAATAAAAGCAGGCGCCCATGCAATATCATTATTCTTTGCAAACCGTCCACGTTTATTCGGTGCGACAGTGGTCCATTGCCAGGTGTCATCAGTACCGTAGGCCTGAATGGTATGGCCTGGAGCTTTTATAGCGATCTCGACACGAAGTGCAGCAGGACCACCTGCTGCACCATTTGCGGCTGATACAAGGATAGTGTTTTTCCCTTGGTGCAGCACATTG
>CAXFJI010000002.1:0-28845 GCA_964003275.1 uncultured Planctomycetaceae bacterium | reverse complement strand
CTTGGTGCAAAAATTCGAAAAGCACAATTGGAATTGATCCCGATGATGGTTGTCTGCGGTCCCCGAGACGAGGCAGCCGGAACGGTGAGTCTGCGCGACCGGATCGATGGCGATTTGGGAGCAATGGATATTGAAGCTGCGGTGGAGCAACTTCATGATGAAAATGCCCGTCGGGCGGTCCGTCATAAACCAAAGCCACTCGTTATATCTGGTGGTGAGGTCGGTGAGGGAGGCGGGGAATACTAGTTGTCAGCTTTGATGCTGACAGGAACTACAGGGAGAAAAACGATGGATGTGATCAGTGGCGCTGATACAGCGTGGATGATCGTTGCTACGGCATTAGTGCTTTTTATGACTTTGCCGGGCTTGGCACTTTTCTATGGCGGTCTTGTTCGTTCGAAAAATGTACTTTCTGTTTTTGTGCAATGCTTTGCCCTTGCTGGTGTAATGTCGTTGCTTTGGGTGCTCTACGGCTACAGCCTTGCCTTTGGTAATGGGGGCGGGTTGCAGTGGGCGATTGGTGGGTTTGACAACGTCTTGCTTCGTAATGTGACAGTTGATTCTGTTTCTGGCACGATTCCAGAGTCACTCTTTCTTGCCTTTCAGATGACGTTTGCCATTATTACACCAGCGCTCATTGTTGGTGCGTTTGCCGAACGCATGAAGTTCAAAGGCATGATGATGTTTTCGGTTCTCTGGTTTACGTTTTCGTACCTTCCGATCTGTCATATGGCGTGGTCAGGAGAAGGTGCTCTTTTCCATGGCTGGAATGTCCTTGACTTTGCCGGTGGTACGGTGGTGCATGTGAACGCTGGCATAGCTGGTCTTATCACCTGTATCATGCTGGGGCGTCGAAGTGGCTATCCCACTGAGGTCATGCGGCCTCACAATCTGCCATTTGCAGTGATGGGTGCGGGCATGCTGTGGGTTGGCTGGTTTGGTTTCAATGCCGGAAGTGAACTAGCGGCTGACGGTACGGCTGCAATGGCGCTTCTTGTAACGCATCTTGCTGCTGCAACTGCTGCGGTCGTATGGATGCTTGTTGAAATGAGTCTGCACGGCAAGGCTTCAGCGCTCGGTATTGCAACAGGAGCTGTTGCAGGTCTTGTCGCCATCACTCCTGCAAGTGGAACGGTTGGTCCACTCGGTGCCATTGTGATTGGTGCTGCGTCAGCACTTGCCTGCTTCTACTTTGCTACCAAGGTCAAGCATCAGTTTGGCTACGATGACAGCCTGGATGTCTTTGGTGTCCATGGGATCGGTGGAATCGTTGGTGCACTTCTGACAGGTGTATTTGCTGCGAAGCAATTCGGTGGTTCCGAAGATATAGTCGTGAGTACCCAGGTCATTGCTCAGGCAAAGAGTTTGGTGGTCACGGCTGTCTGGAGTGGCGTTGTCTCCATTGTGGCGTTCAGACTTGTTGATCTTTTGGTTGGTATGCGAGTACCGATTGAGGTTGAGCGCGGTGGGCTTGACGTGAGTGAGCATCAGGAGCAGGCGTACGAGATCGTCTGATCACGAGGTATGCCCAGGTTTGTTGTATTAGAACATGCCGGCCATCCGGAGGATTCGGGTGGCCGGCATTTTGATCTGTTGCTGGAGAATCATTCAGCATGTCGTACATGGAAGATGTTCACGCTTCCAGAATGTGGCAAAGGGGCTGTGGCAGCACAAGAACTTCCCCCACATCGGCTGGCCTGGCTCGACATCATGGAATCTCCGGTTTCAGGTAATCGTGGGAGAGCACGACGCATTGATGCAGGGACGTTTGAGGTAACCTCGAGTGATACTCGTGATCTTTCCGATGCTGACAAACTTGTTGTGAAGATGGACGGAACAATGCTTCGAGGGTTTCTGCGTTTTGAATCGTTTGAAGAAGGCTGGGCTCTCAGACTTGAGTAAATGGCTCGAGGCATTGATTCTGTATCGCCAGTTGGTTGATTTGTACGTTGCGCGAGGCCTCTAGGGGATTATCTCCGGATGCCAAGAGGACTGCTGTGCGATTGCAATGTCTATTCGTATTATGTTTCTAAGGAGATGTAGCATGAAACCACGTGAAGTACTTGCGATGTGTCGGGAAAAAGAGATCAAGGCAGTTGATCTTCGGTTTGCTGATTTTCTAGGAGCCTGGCAGCATCTCACCATACCTGTGAGCAAACTCGAAGAGGAAATGTTTGAAGATGGCCTCGGGTTTGATGGATCAAGTATTCGTGGGTGGCAGGCCATTAACGAAAGCGACATGCTCCTTGTGCCAGTGTCTGAAACAGCCATTGTCGATCCATTTGCAGAACTGCCGACGCTTGTCATGGTGTGTATGGTTCAAGATCCCATCACCCGTGAGGATTACACGCGCGATCCCAGAAATATAGCCCGGAAGGCTGTCAACTATCTGAAGGGGACTGGTATTGCCGACACCTGTTTTATCGGTCCCGAGGCAGAGTTTTTTGTTTTTGATGATGTTCGATTTGATCAGAATGCACACGAAGGGTATTTCCACGTTGACTCCAATGAAGGTGAATGGAATCGAGGTCGAGTGGAGTCGCCCAATCTTGGCTATAAGCTGCGTCACAAAGAGGGTTACTTTCCGTGCCCACCATCAGATCACTTGATGGATGTTCGTACCGAGATGATGCAGACAATGATTCAAAGTGGGATCGATGTTGAGGCACAGCACCACGAAGTTGCAACGGCGGGTCAGTGTGAGATTGACATGCGGTTTCAAGAACTTGTTCGTATGGCAGATCAACTCTGTCTCTATAAATACATCGTTCGGAATGTCGCGAGACGACATGGCAAAACGGCAACGTTTATGCCAAAGCCGGTATATGGAGATAATGGCTCTGGGATGCATACCCATATTTCATTATGGAAAGATGGAGCACCGTTGTTTGGTGGATCAGGATATGCAGGCTTATCTGAAATGGCGCTCCATGCACTTGGAGGCATTCTGCGCCATGCACCAGCGCTCTTAGCCTTCACGAATCCAACAACCAATAGCTACAAGCGTCTTGTCCCCGGTTTTGAGGCGCCAGTGAATCTTGCATATTCACAGCGGAATCGCTCTGCCAGTTGTCGAATTCCAATGTATTCATCAAATCCAAAAACGAAGAGAATAGAATTTCGTTGCCCTGATCCAACGTGCAATCCATATCTCGCCTTTTCTGCACTCCTGTTGGCAGCCGTTGATGGAATTCAAAACAAGATGAATCCGGGTGAACCACTTGATCGTGACATTTATGATATGCCACCGAAGGAACTTGAAAATGTTCCGAAGGCGCCGGGCTCACTCAGTGTTGCGCTTGAGGCACTTCAGCAAGATCATGATTTTCTTCTGCGAGGAGATGTTTTCACAGAAGATGTTATTTCAACATGGATTACTCTCAAGCAAGAAAAAGAGATTGCACCCATGCGCCTCCGACCTCATCCATTTGAATTCTGCCTCTACTATGATGCGTGACCTGTATGAGTTACCAGCAGGTTTTTCCACCATTTACAGCAATGGTTTGACCGGTCACAAAAGCAGCTTCGTCACTTGCTAAATATGTTGCTGCCCAGCCGATATCGTCTGGTGTGCCCCATCGTTGCATTGGCACACTTGCCAGATAGGCATCTTTGTCTTCTTGGGGGTCATGTTCATGTCGTTCCACAGGAATCCATCCAGGCGCAATCATGTTGACTGTAATTCCATGAGGGGCAAGTTCGTTGCACATGCTTCTCGACCAGCCTGTTTGAGCCCCCTTTGCAGCAACGTAGGCAGAAAAGGGCGTGACTCCCAGATGAAAAACTTCACTTGTAATGTTGATCAATCGACCGTGCTTACGCTCTTTCATGCCAGGGAGTGCTCGTCGTGCCAGGAGGTAAGGACTTTTGACAAAGAAGTCCAGCATCTGTTGATAAAAATCCCAGTCATATTCTTCGATTGGTTTCTGGGGCTGTGCTGGTGTTGCATTGACAACAATAATATCAACAGATCCAAGGGAGGCTTCGATAGATGTAAACATCTCATCAATCGCTGACTCACTTGTGACGTCGGCTCGAAAAAGGTCTGCGTGTGCCCCACTCTTTCGGACTTCATCCAGAGCGGATTCTGCTCGTTCTTGAGAGTTTGCGTAGTTCATTGCAACCTTTGCGCCAGCCTTGCCAAGACACATTGCCATGGCTTTTCCAAGACCAGTTGAAGAACCCGTTACGAGTGCGACACGATTGTGGAGTGAAAATACAGACATGACAATTCTTTTGTAATGGGAGGAAAGAGGACTTATTCAAGAACCATAGTGAATAATCGACGAACAAAGATACTTCTTTGTTTTTTTGTAAGACCTACTTAGAATTGAAGAGTTCGCGGAGAGACTAGAATATGATCCAGAAGTTATTTTTTCTACTTCTCATTGCTCCTATCGCAATGCGAAGCTTTTCTGGAATAGGTTTTGGCGCACCTGTTGATTTTTCAAGAGATGTCCAGCCCGTGTTGGCCAGGCGATGCTTTGCCTGCCACGGTCCAGAAACGCAGGAAGCCGATCTTCGGTTTGATGACCGTTCCGTTGCAACACGTGAACTTCCAAGTGGTCAGAAGGCGATTGTGCCAGGTGATCTGAGCGCAAGTGAAATACTTGCGCGTATCACATCGTCTGACCCCGATCTTCAGATGCCTCCGGAGGGTGCGCGTCTTTCAGATCAAGAGATCCAAGGAATCCGGCAGTGGATTCAGGAGGGTGCGGCATGGGAGGAACATTGGTCGTTTCGCAGGTTGGTGCAACCAGACGTTCCTGATGTGAATGATGCCCAGCATCCAATTGATGCATTTATCCAGCAGGGGCTCGTGGAACGTGGTCTGCCAATTCCATCCGAGGCAGACCGTCGCACGCTGCTCAGACGAGTGACCTATGGAGTGACGGGTCTTCCGCCATCGGAGGAGGAGGTGGCAGCATTCGTTAATGATTCATCTCCTCAAGCATGGGAGCGAGTAGTTGATCGACTTTTGGAATCTCCCCACTACGGTGAGCATTGGGCACGACACTGGTTGGATTTGGTGCGGTATGCAGATACGAATAGCTATGAGCGAGATGGTAACAAGCCGCACTCATGGCGGTATCGTGATTATGTCATTCGTGCGTTCAATGAAGATAAGCCGTATGATCGATTTGTTATTGAGCAACTTGCAGGAGATGAGCTGGACCCGCCAACGCAAGATAGTCTTATCGCGACTGGGTATTACCGAATTGGTATTTGGGATGATGAACCAGCTGATCGGTTGCAGCACCGGTATGACCAACTGGATGATGTTGTTGCTACAACAGCACAAACATTCCTTGGGCTAACCATTAATTGCGCACGTTGTCACGATCATAAGATCGATCCGTTGCCACAGAAAGATTATTACAGCCTGCTTGCTTTTTTTCACAATATAACGCCCATGGGTGCTCGTCAGATGAATCCTGATTTTATTGAGCAGGCACTTCCCGAGGGGCAGATGACACTGGTTGATGCGCAAAATCAATTTCGAGAGCGCAGGCGACAACTGGTAGAAGCTGAGGCTGAAGTTCGAGCAATCAATAATCGTATTAAGGAGCATGGTGATCAGGCTCGAGATGCACTCACGAAGCAAGATCTCAAAGCCTGGAAAGAAAAAGTTCAGCGATTGAAGCAGGAAACAACGTCGACTCCCAAGGCTTTGGTTGTGAGTGAACATGGTCCTGATGCTCCGGAGACTTTTGTTCTTTACCGAGGAAATCCGCATGCTGAGACAACTGCTGAAAACCGTGTGGAGCCTGCATTCCCTGCAGTACTGAAAGCACCTGCACCTGACATCAAATCACCTGTATCAGGACGATCAACCGGTCGTCGACTTGCATTAGCGTCATGGATCGTATCACCAGAGAACCCGTTGGCGGCACGCGTTATTGCGAATCGCATATGGCAGTATTATTTCGGCCGGGGAATTGTCCGGAGTGCAAGTAATTTTGGTTTTGCTGGAGATCCTCCAACCCATCCTGAGTTACTTGACTGGTTGGCGACAGAACTTGTTTCGAGTGGCTGGAGTCTTAAGTCGTTACATAAAAAAATACTGATGTCTCAGGCGTATCGAGCATCATCTGCTACCGTTTCAAAAGCGATGACAGTCGATCCCCTCAACGATGCGTGCTGGCATTTTGATATGCGGCGTCTTTCTGCGGAGGAGGTGCGAGACTCCATTCATGTTGCCAGTGGCGCGTTCAATACAAAGATGTTTGGTCCTGGTATGTATCCGGCTATTCCACCGGATGTTCTTGCAACACAGTCGAAGCCAGGGAAAGGATGGGGGGACTCTTCTCCGGAAGAACAGGCTCGTCGGAGTGTCTATATTCATGTGAAGCGTTCACTGCTTACGCCCGTGCTTACGGATTTCGATCTTGCGGATACAGATACACCGTGTCCGGTGCGATTTGTGACAACGCAGCCAACGCAGGCTCTTGGCATGATGAATAGTGAGTTTGTCCAGAATCAGGCAAAGGTCTTTGCGGAGAGAGTCCGTCACGAAGCCGGAGGGCCAGATGCATCAGACGTTCGGGCAAGTGTTCGCAGAGCCATTCAGATCGCTTTGGTGCGTGAGCCTCACGAGGGTGAAGTGTCTCGTGGCCTCGCGCTGATTGATACGTTAGAGGCGGAGGAGGGTATTAGTCCAGGCCGAGCCCTCGAATTGTATTGTCTGTATCTTCTTAATTTGAATGAGTTTATCTATCTTGACTGAGGTCATCACAGAACGTGGAGTGAAGTATGTCAACATTTCATGAACAACACACAGGTTCCTTCTGTCGTCGCACTCGCCGGGAATTCTTCTGGGAGGCAGGTGCTTCTTTTACGGGCTTGGCGCTTTCTGGAATGCTCGACAACGGATTTTTTGGCCAGCAGACGAAGGCAGCAGATGGGGTCACTGCATTTAAGAATCCTCTTGCAGCAAAGCCACCAATGTTTGCACCAAAAGCAAAAAGTGTCATTTTCCTTTTTATGTACGGTGGCCCCAGTCACGTCGACACATTTGACTATAAGCCAGAACTCTACCCACTTGATGGAAAAACAATAAAAGTAAAAACAAAAGGACGTGGTGGGGAGCGGAGTGAAAGTCGGGCTGTGGGGCCAAAATGGAAGTTTAAGCAGTATGGTCAGTGCGGAAAATGGGTGAGTGATCTGTTTCCTCATATTGGCCAGCATGTTGATGACATTGCGTTTATTCACTCGATGACAGCCGACTCGCCCATTCACGGTTCAGCAATGCTTCAGATGAATTCTGGAAAGATTCAATCAGGCGCGCCATGCCTTGGTTCCTGGGTGAATTATGGGCTCGGTAGCGTCAACGAAAATCTACCGGGTTTTGTTGTGATGCTTGATAAGAAAGGTGGTCCAATTTCAGGTGCAAAGAATTGGTCAAGTGGTTACATGCCGGCTACGTATCAAGCAACATTACTGAGGAGTCAAGGGGATCCAATTCTCAATCTTGCGCCCCCCAACGATATGCCGTTGGCTGCCCAACGCATGCTGCTTGATTCCCTTCGTGAATCGAATGAATCTCATTTCATGAGTCGAAGTGATAATTCTGAACTTGCAGCCAGAATCGCATCGTATGAACTTGCGTGGCGAATGCAGGAGCATGCCCCAGAGGCAGTCGATCTATCTCGGGAAACAGAAGAAACCAAAAGACTCTACGGACTTGATCAAGACAGAACGGCCCATTTTGGAAGACAGTGTCTTCTGGCGCGTCGACTGGTTGAACGAGGAGTACGATTTATTCAGGTGTACTCTGGTGGAGCTCACAATGATGACAATTGGGATGCGCATGGCGATCTGGTAAAAAATCATGAATTCCATGCCGGTAATACAGACCTTCCCATTGCGGGTCTTTTAGCAGACCTGAAGAGATCAGGGTTGTTGGATGAAACGCTTGTCATTTGGGGTGGTGAGTTTGGCCGTCAGCCGACGGCTGAGTACGCCAAGGGCACTGGTCGTGACCATAACTCATTCGGTTTTACGATGTGGATGGCAGGAGGTGGCATCAAAGGCGGTGTCAGTATTGGCGAAACAGATGAGCTTGGTTCAGCAGCGATATTCCCTGGTCCAGGACATGGCAATGGTGAGAAGGCAGGTTTTCATGTGAAAAGTCTGCATGCAACCGTGTTGCAGCTCCTGGGGCTCGATCCAAATAGGCTCAGTTATTTTTTTGGTGGACTGGATCAGAAACTGGTTGGCGTTGAACATGTTGAACCAATCAGGGAACTCCTTGCATGACGAGTTAATTGCGTCCCCTGGATGTGTTTTTTGCAACTGCCTGACCGTACGTCCTATTTCCTGATAACTCATCGAATGCTTTCGATTTCTCAGTTAGACTCTCAGTGTCTTGCTGTGGGAAAAGAAAATGGTCCCGAAAGGAACTCTCATGCGGTCATTCATGCGTTATGCCCAGAGTGGCATGGTCTTTTTGTTGTTTGGGTTATGTCTTTTTGTCAGTCATAGTCGTACTGTCTCTGCAGCATCACCAAATATTGTCATGGTTTTTATTGATGATATGGGGTGGGGAGACTTTTCGTGTTTTGGAAATGCAGATGCAACAACCCCGGCAGTTGATCAATTGGCATCTGAGGGCATTCGCTTTCAGCAGTTTTATGTGAATTCTCCAATTTGCTCGCCATCACGAGTTGCCCTGACAACAGGTCAATATCCGCAGCGATGGCGAATCAATTCGTATCTTGCCAATCGAGATACAAATACAAAACGGGGTGTTGCCCAGTGGCTTGATCCCGGCGCTCCGACACTGCCTCGATTACTTCATGAGGCTGGCTACCGAACGGGGCACTTTGGAAAATGGCATATGGGTGGACAGCGAGATGTTGATGATGCACCAGTGATAGCAACGTACGGATTTGATGAGTCCCTTACGAATTTTGAAGGGATGGGCGCAAAGTTGCTTCCACTCACAGAAACTCCAGGCGGGAAAATAGGAAGAATCTGGCAGGATGCAGAGCGTCTTGGAAGTCCTGTGACATGGATGCAACGTTCAAAAATAACAGCAGGCTTTGCATCTGCAGCGCTCGCATTTATCGAGGATGCTGTATCTCAGGATAAACCTTTTTACATCAATCTCTGGCCCGATGATGTGCATAGTCCGTACTGGCCACCAGTTGAGATGTGGAAGGAGAGTAAGCGAGGGCAATACCTATCAGTTCTTGAGTCGATGGATAAACAGTTTTCCAAAGTATTTGACTTCATCCGAACGAATAAAACACTTCGAAATAACACACTTATTATCATATGTTCGGATAATGGTCCGGAGCCTGGAGCTGGCTCAGCAGGACCATTTCGGGGAAGCAAAGCAACGTTGTATGAAGGTGGTATTCGATCACCATTGATTGCGTGGGGACCAGGCGTATTAGCAAAGACTGCGTGTGGACGCAGTGATGCAGCTTCTGTTTTCTCAGCAATGGATCTTGTGCCCTCGTTGCTCAACATTGCAGGCATCAAACCATCGAATCAGGTGGCATTTGATGGAACAGATATTTCAGAGGCTCTCCTTGGTGAAAAGCCAAGAAGTCATCAAGGAGCATTGTGTTGGTGCCGGCCGCCTGATCGAAAGATGTATAGGCCATTGGGAAATGCCGTGTTGCCAGATCTCGCTATTCGGGATGGAGCATGGAAGCTTCTTTGTGATTACGATGGTCGCAACGCACAGCTTTTTCAACTGCAGGAGGATCCTGGTGAACAGCAGAATATGGCCGTAGCGCATCCGGAGGTCGTCAGCCGTCTGAAAGATCAGCTGTTGCAGTGGCATTCAGATCTTCCATCAGATAACGGGCCAGAACTTGGGCGTCAGCAACTGACCAAGGCGAAGGTTGGGCCTGCGAATGTCATAGGTTATCAATGTATTGCTGCGGATAGCTCAAAGAAGGTCCTTGCTGCCGTGGCGCCAGATGGCAGTATTGCTTGGGAGAAAAAATGTGGTGCTATTCATGATCTTCATGTCCTGCCAAATGGTCATTTGCTCTATCAGGATGGTTGGACGCGAATCATTGAACTTGATCAAGAGCGTCAGAAGGTCTGGGAGTATGATGCAACAACGAATGGCAACCTCCAGCGTCGGGTTGAAGTGCATGCTTTCCAGCGGCTCCCAGATGGGAATACGATGATTGTTGAGTCGGGGCCTGCGAGAATATTGGAAGTCGATGCAAACGGCATGATTAAGCATCAGGTTCCACTCACGGTCAACACCTCGTCTCACCACTCCGACACGCGTAATGCTCGTAAAACGGATGCAGGTACCTACCTTGTTGCACACGAAAAAGATGGTGTTGTTCGAGAATATGATCCTCAAGGAAATATTGTCTGGGAGTTTGACGTGCCTCTTTTTGGAAGGCCTCGCAAAGGTGGCCACGGTCCTGAAGCCTTTGGTGATCAGGTCTATTCAGCAGTGCGATTGGATAATGGGAATACCTTGATCGGCACAGGGAATGGGCATAGTGTGCTTGAAGTCACTCCTCAGAAAGACATTGTGTGGAAACTCGAGCAGGATGATCTGCCTGGCATTACACTCGCGTGGGTCACTCAGGTCAGTCGACTTGCAAATGGCAATACTCGTTTGATTAACTGCCATGCGGGACCAGACAATCCGCAGATTATTGAGGTGACTCCAAGTAAAGATGTCGTTTGGACATTTCGAGATTTTGATACTTTCGGTAACGCATTGCCGGTTGCCGTCATTTTGAATCCATGAGGAATGCTATGAATCGCAACGTGTATTCTTTGATAAGCGTTTTTGCATGCGCTGTGATGGTTTGTGGAGATGTATTGGCTGCTTCGCACACGCGTCCGAATATTATTGTCATTCTTTCGGATGACATGGGGTTTTCAGATATTGGTTGCTATGGTGGTGAGATTGAAACGCCAACGCTTGATCGACTCGCAGCCAACGGTATTCGTTTTACCCAGTTCTATAACACGGCGAGATGCTGTCCTACGCGGGCAAGCCTTTTGACAGGACTGTATCCACATCAAGCAGGTATTGGTCACATGATGGACGACCGAGGGTTGCCAGGGTATCGAGGTGAACTGAGTGACCAGTGCCTGACAATTGCAGAGGCACTCAAGCCAGCAGGATATACAAGCTATGCCGTTGGAAAGTGGCATGTGACCAAGAGTCTCGTCCCGAAGCATCCTGAGTCACGTCATAATTGGCCTCTTCAGCGAGGTTTTTCTCGTTACTACGGAACCATTACAGGTGCTGGAAGTTTCTTTGATCCAGGGTCACTCGTTCGAGACAATCAGCCGATTTCACCGTTTGCTGATCCTGAGTATTCATCAACAGAGTATTACTACACAGATGCCATCAGTGATCACGCGGTGCGATTTATCAAAGAGCATAAAACTGCAGAACCGTTTTTCATGTACGTGGCATTTACGGCGGCACATTGGCCGATGCATGCAAAAGAGCAAGACATCAAAAAATATCGGGGTCGTTATGCAGAAGGTTACACAGCTGTACGGGAGGCTCGATATGCAAAAATGCTTAAGCAGGGAGTGATTACTCAAGCCAACACCACACTTTGGCCATTTCCAGAGAACCTCGGTGAGCACGGAGAGTATTGGCCATGGGACGAACGAAACATGGAAGTTTATGCAGCGATGGTGGACTGTATGGATCGGGGTATTGGTAGAATTGTCGGGTCACTCGAGGCAACCGGACGACTTGAGAACACGCTGATCTGTTATATCCAGGATAACGGTGGATGTGCTGAAGGCATGGGGCGTCGGGCTGATGGTCAACCACGGGCGAATGCACCGTCGCTACCACCGATTGCGAAGGAGGCAACCTATACGGACATTCGTCCGAAGCAAACGCGTGATGGCTATCCTGTGCGTCAAGGAAAAGGTGTGATGGCAGGACCAGCAGATACGTACATTGGTTATGGAGAAGCTTGGTCAACGGTTTCCAACACACCTTTTCGGAAGCATAAGCACTGGGTCCATGAAGGTGGGATCTCTACTCCATTGGTGGCTCATTGGCCAAAAGGCATTCGACAGCCTGGAAGCCTCGAGGCAACGCCGGGACATCTTATTGATGTTATGGCAACCTGTGTTGATCTTGCAGACGCCGCGTATCCCGAGAGCAAAACACCGCTTGAAGGATGTAGCCTTGTTCCATTGCTTCAGGGAGATGCGATTGATCGTGAGGCAATCTACTGGGAGCACGAAGGCAATCGAGCTATTCGTGTTGGGAATTGGAAACTCGTAGCAATGAATGGGCGGCCTTGGGAGCTCTACGATCTTTCGAAAGATCGTTCTGAACAGAATGATCTCACGGAACAAGAGCCGGAAAGGACGAGCCGTATGGCCAGGATGTGGGAAGCCTATGCTGCTCGAGCAAATGTTGCTCCATGGAAGGAAGTAACCAAGAAGAAGTAATTCAAATATTCCGTTTGGGGAGCGGGACGTTGAAAAAGTACATGTTTTTCAGCCATTCCATTTTATTCAGGCACCACTTCATGTGTTTGGATATGCTAAGTCCCCCTCTTGGAGAAACGTGGTATGAATGGTCGTTATCTGTTTTCCGTATGCACCATGGTCCTGTCATGTGGCGTTATGGATGCTGGCGTTGCGAATGCAGCAGGATCGGATGAGGCCCTGCGTCCAACAGTTGGAAGGATCGAACGACTTGATCCACGCTTTGACGAACTTGTTCCTTTGGATGCAGTCATCGAAGTCTTGGCAACAGGTTTTGAATGGTCGGAAGGCCCTGTGTGGGTGCCTACGAACCGTGGCGGATTGCCCTCGAACTGCTTGCTGTTTAGTGATATTCCGAATAACAAAGTGTACTGTTGGAAGCCTGGCGAAGGTCTGAGCACGTTTTTGGAGCCAGCAGGTTTCACGGGTTTTGCTGCCTACGGAAAAGAGCGAGGCAGTAATGGACTGACGTGTGATCATCTCGGCCGCCTCCTTTCATGCGAGCATGGCGATCGGCGTGTGAGTCTTCTTGAAAAAGATGGAGGAAAACGGACGGTGGCTGATGCCTGGAAGGGTAAAAGATTGAACAGCCCAAACGATCTTGTTGTTCATTCATCAGGTGCAATCTATTTCACAGATCCTCCGTATGGTTTGCCAGAAAGATTTGAAGATCCGCGTCGCGAAATAGATTTCTGCGGTGTCTATCGAATCAGCACAGAAGGGAATGTTTCGTTGTTATGTAAGACAATGACGAGGCCCAATGGCCTTGCATTTTCCCCAGATGAAAAGCAATTGTATGTCGCTCAATCAGATCCATCGGCACCTGTATGGAAAGTGTTTGAGGTGACATCTGATGGTATGCTTGACGAGGGCAGGGTGTTTTTTGATGCTTCAGCCTTGTCACAAACGCGACGTGGAAACCCGGATGGACTCAAGGTGGATGTTCGTGGCAATCTTTTTGCAACAGGTCCTGGAGGGGTTTTGGTAATTTCCCCAGAGGGTGACCATTTAGGTACACTTCTCACAGGTCAAGCGACGGCAAATTGTTGTTTTGGAGAAGATGGGAGTACCCTTTTCATAACGGCAGATTCGCTCCTGTGTCGGGTTCGACTTTCAACAAAGGGTCGGCTTGCAGGGACAGGTAACAAAATATCGGTGAACTAATTTTTGGACTTACGTTCGATTTGGAGGAAACGAATTATGGCTGGAAAGAATGCTTCTTCAGACGCTTCAAATGCATCCAAGGTGTCAAGGCGATCCTTTGTGAATGCATCGGCTGCAACGGTCGGTGCTTTGGCTGCACCAGCATCTGCAGCCGTTGCAAACGCAAATAGTCGTTTGCGAATCGGATTTATTGGTCCTGGAGGACGTGGGTTTGGGGCTCATGTGAAAACGCTTGCCAAGCTTCACAATGAAGGATTACCAGTCGATCTTGTTGCTGTCAGTGAGGTATACAAAAAGCAGGAAGACACTGTTTGCAGTTACATCAAAGAGCAAACGGGTCGCGACCCAAGTCGCTATGTGGACTATAACGACATGTTGGCTGATAAGAACGTTGATGCAGTCTGTATTGGTACACCAGACCATTGGCATCATCGACAGATTGTTGATGCTTTGCGGGCCGGCAAGCACGTCTATACCGAAAAGCCGATGACGAAAACGGTTGAAGAAGCGCTTGATGTTGCCAAGGTATGGCAGGAAACTGGCAAGGTCGTGCAGGTTGGAGTTCAGTCTACAAGTTTGAAG
This sequence comes from uncultured Planctomycetaceae bacterium, assembly GCA_964003275.1. Lineage (GTDB taxonomy): Bacteria > Planctomycetota > Planctomycetia > Pirellulales > UBA1268 > CACORA01. The sequence goes on along the minus strand of CAXFJI010000002.1, from coordinate 14,637 downwards.
GTTTGGGATCAGGCACGGCGTCTTATTGATGAAGGCAAGCTTGGAAAAGTCCTTGGTTTTCAAACAGAATACTTTAGAAATTCCAATCGAGGTCAGTGGCGCAACTACAAGCTCGAGAAGGAAATGTCACCAAAAACCATCGATTGGAATCGTTGGCTTGGCGTGACAGCTGGTCTTGTTCCGGAAATGCCATTCGATCGAGCGGTATACAAGCAGTGGCGATGCTACTGGCCATTCGGCTCGGGCATGTTTACCGATCTGTTTGTTCATCGGACAACGGCTATGCTCAAGGCAACAGGCCTTCGGTTCCCTGGTCGTGTTGTTGGAGCTGGTGGTATCTATCTGGAACTTGATACTCGTGACGTGCCAGATGTTGCGACAGTCGTAGCCGACTACAACGAGGGCTGTCAGGGGTTGATTACAGCGACAATGTGTAATGAAGCTTCCCGTATCAAGCAAATGATTCGGGGTCACTATGGTGCATTTGAGTTTGGAAACGGTGAAAAATTTACAGATTTCAAATTCATTGCAGAGCGACCACAAGTAACGCTGGACAGTAAAATAAAGGACGAAACCATCGAAAGTGATGGTGACGTTGGCGTTGAAAACAAGGGCAATACGACGTATTTGCACTTCAAAAACTGGGTTGAGTCAATGCAGGCAAATGACCCTCAAATGTGTAACAACACGCCAGATCTTGGGGCAGCCGCTGTGGTTACGGTGATTCTTGGTGCGATGAGTTACCGATTCGGCAAGGTGTATCATTTCGACGAAGCGACCGGAAGGTATTCCGATGGCAGTGATGCATGGGCTCACCAGTGGGAGAATCTTTCTGAAAAACATGGAAAACCAAAGCATGTTCCTGGTTGGGCAGCTGGCGATACTGGCAGCACCATTAAGGCTCCTGACCATCAGAGACTCGCAGGACCGTGGATTGATGGCCGGGATCCAGCAGTGTGATTCCCATTTGATTCATTGGATTGCGGTGGCACTGATAGTCGGTTCGGTTTTGGGTTGTGAGGAGATAACGTCTTCGCAGACGGTTGAGTCACAGTCTGGCCGAAGTGTTGCATTACAAATTCAAGACATTCAAAATGGACAGTCACATGAGCTCATAGCTGCAGTCCCGTTTGTTGCAGACGACTGGAAAGCTATTCGTGGTCTCAAGGGACTACAAACACTCATCCTACCCGTTGGGACTGGCCATGATTCAGATATGGAAGTGATTACAACACTTCCTGACATTCAGCGTCTGGTGTTGCGTCATTCTCCACTCTCTGACAGCGGTATGAAGACACTGAGTCGTTGTGCAACACTCCGCAACCTGAATGTGCCTCAGGTGTCCTGTTCCATCTTGGGGATTCGCTCGATGGAATCGCTGCCTCACTTGGAGCACTTGAGAATTGGTGGCTCAAGCCTAGATGGTTTAGAGGTGTGCAGGGCAGTTGTCAGATTCTCCCATCTCAAAACACTCCATCTCATCGATATTGCTATTGGTGATGAGGGTCTTGATACGCTGGCAGGTCGTCCTGATTTATGGAGTCTGTACCTCGATGGTGCGGAAGCATCAGATGCCGCATGGGAGAGATATTTTGAGGCGTGTCCACAGGTGCATGTCCACATCAATCAAAGCCATCATGACCGAGATCCTCTGAAGGAGCATGATCAATGAGAAGTCGGTACACTTAAGCATCAACGTGTTAGTTTGTAACGCAGATTTTGTGGAGAACATTATGCTGATTCAAATGAGCGACAAGATGCAGCTTTCTGTGGTTGCTGCGATTGTTATGGGGGTTGCATCTGCTGGTGTTGGGATAGCTTTTTGGCAACCGAATCAGGCTGATGCTGTCACGAATGCTGCAAACCAATGGATTGAGACACTTGATCCTGACCAGCGGGCCCAAGCCCTTCGTCCATTTCAGGATGAAACAAGAACAGATTGGCATTTTATTCCGAAAAATGACCGCAAGGGTGTTCAGCTTCGCGACATGACACAAACCCAGAAGGATGCAGCATTCAAATGTTTGCAATCCGTGTTGTCGTCTGTCGGATATACAAAAGCGACAGAAATCATGCACCTAGAAGAAATTCTGAGACGTCTTGAAGGGGAACAAGCAAGGAATGTTCGTGATGATCAGCGTTATTTCTTTACGATCTTTGGCATGCCAGATGAAGCGGGTTCGTGGGGAATATCGATTGAGGGGCATCACCTGTCACTCAATGTGACAATTCGTGATAATCAGGTTGTGGATTCGACGCCGCAGTTCTTTGGAGCGAATCCTGCGACTGTTCATACGTCTTCTGCAGGTTTGCCACCAGTGGGGCATCGGGTGCTACGGGATGAGGAATCATTGGCTTTTCAGCTTGTTCAGTCGCTCAATACGTCACAACAAGAACAGGCAATCATTGCAAAAGAAGCCCCACGGGAGATACGGGCTGCCGGTGAACCTCAGCCTGGAAATGAGCCAATGGAAGGAATCGCATACTCTGAGCTCGATCCAAAGCAGCAATCACTCCTACGCAGGCTTGTTGAGACATATTGTCAGATCATGCCAGATCCCGTGGCAGAAGCCCGATTGCAGGCGTGTAAGCCCTGGGACGCGGTCCGCTTTGCGTGGGCGGGAAGTCTTGAGCCCGGGGTTGGGCATGGGTATCGCGTTGAGGGAACGAATTTTCTGATCGAATTGGTAAATGTTCAGCCGGATCCAGAGGGGAATCCTGCCAACCATATCCATTGCGTTTGGCGGGATAAAACAGGCGATTTCGATCTACCAAACGCTGGGTAGAAACGCAGTCAACAAGGGATCTGAGCGTCGTTTGTGCCCACAGTCCCGGTCTGCGTTGTGGGCCATTGGCGAAAACGCAGGGCCTCAAAGCACGGCATTAAGGGCTGAAATTGAGAATTTTTTACCCAGATACTTGACACATATGAAGGTGTGTATAAGATCAAATGCAATTGAGACTCAGTCTCAACAGAGAGATAAGTCTCATTATCTTTTTTGTTCCCTATCACGTTTTTTAAGGAAACCTTCTATGAAAACCACTGGAATTCTTAGATCGCACAAGAAGGGGTTCACGCTTGTTGAACTGCTTGTTGTTATTGCGATCATTGGTGTTCTGATCGGCCTTCTTTTGCCGGCTGTCCAGAGTGCCCGTGAGGCGGCTCGTCGAATGTCTTGTGCCAACAATTTCAAGCAACTCGGCCTTGCCTTGCACAATTATGAAAATTCGATGACTCACTATCCAACGTCTTTCGAGACAAATGCGGCTGGTGATGATCTTTCAGACTGGTCTGTTCCTGCAAAACTTCTTCCCTATCTTGAGGAAGCCACTCTTGGTGATGGCGTTCGTCAGGCTATTGGAAATGGAACGTCGTATAAGGCTCAGCAGGTCGATGGGAAAAATCTCTGTAACTATCGAATTGCTGCTCTTATGTGCCCAAGTGAGGTAAAGGACGAGCCACGTGGAACGTCATATTATCCGCTCAATATTGCTTGCAATATGGGAACAGGTACGATCCTAGGAGCAAATAACTCATCAACTCACGATGGAGCCTTTGGTGTGAACTTCAAGGGGAAGCCACGTGATATGAGAGATGGCCTTTCCAAGACCCTTGCATTTTCTGAGGTCAAGGGCTGGACGCCATATGTCCGCGATGGTGGTGGTATGGCTGCAGTTCCAGACGGTTCAGACGCTACTGTACTGCAAGGTGAGGCTGGTAGTTTCAAGTCAAATTCAGGCCACACGGAGTGGTGTGATGGACGAACTCATCAGGCTGGTTTTACGACAGGCTTTACTCCAAATACAGTGACTCCAGTTTCTGGGGCTCCTGATGGAGACTACACTTCGATGCGAGAAGGTGGTGGCCGAACAGGTCCATGTATCGCCGTCGTAACATCTCGTAGCTACCACGCTGGTGGTGTTGTCAACTCACTGACCATGGATGGTTCAGTTGCTTCAAGAGCTCCGACGATAGCCCTCAATGTCTGGCGAGCTTTGGGAACCAGAAATGGTTCGGAAACTGTTGCTCAATAACAAAGGGAGGTGAAGTTCGAGTTCAATAAAGTTTGAAAAAGTAAAAGTAAAAAAGTCCTGACAAGGGGGGAGGCTTCATGCCTCCCCCCTTTTTTTAAAGATGATCCGTGGTCAGCCTAGAGGAAGACGTCTTAGAATGGCCACCACCAGGATGCCTTGAACTCTTTCGAAAGGACGATCTCGGGGTTGTGGCGAAGGATCTTGATCGTCTTGTACGACACGTTTTCCAATCCATAGAGCTCAATGCCTTTTTTTCGTTGTGAAAAAATGCGAGCGACCTCCGGTGAAATTGTTCTTACGCCATCAAGATAGAGCTCTCCCCGGTAGTGAAGCAGTGCTTCAGCAACAGGTACATCGATCTTTTGGATGCCATTGAGATGGAGCCATCCACGGTGACCTGCCAATGCTTTTGCAACGCCGGGGGACAGTTGTCTGAGGCCATTGAGATGGAGCCAGCCATGATGATTTGCAAGAGCCGCAGCCGTTTCAGGGCTGATGTTTTTGAGACCATTGAGAAAAAGCTTGCTGTGGGTTTTGGCAAGTGCAGCAGCAGCAGCAGGGCTGATGGTGTGGAGGTCATTGAGCACAATATTGTTTGGATCTGTAGCGATCGCCTGCTGAGCGTCAGAAACGGAAAATAGATGTGACGATTTATTTGCCTTGGAGACTTCTGTCGCGAATAGTTCTTGACTAAAGAAGAGACAGCAAATCATCGAGAGGGAGGCAAAAAGCATGTGCAGCCCTCGTGTATGTTGAACTGGTCGAAACGACATCTCGCCTCCTTTGTGACACCGAGAGTTATTGTTCGGTCCTGGCTGAGGAAAAGTTCAAAACCTCAACGACCATCCTGCTTCATAGAAGGGTAGTCAGTCAATCCGTTCTGGAGCAAGTTTCAAAAAAAATAAATGAACCGATATGACAAAAGGCATTTCTTAGAATGAGACTCATTCTCAGATGAAGAAGATCTATGTTCGAGTATCTCAATAAAAAGACTCGAGGAGTATCTAATGCGTCATGGGTTTTTTACCCATTATTATTTTTTGAAATGAAGCCATAAGCCAACGTCATCATTTTTTTCCGTGCGATCTGATTCAACAGCTGGGGGGCCACCATTGTCTTTCCCATCTGGCCCCACGGAGTAGATGACAAGCGTGTCATCAAGAACCGTTAGTCGCATCGGGGCATCTTGTGTGTATGGATCCAAAGGAATTACGGGTAGTTCATCTGAGAGAAGGTCCGTCAGTGTTGCCGGAATGTCCCCAGTTCTGATTCGATAGAGCGTTGTTGCCAGTGCAACGGCCGCCGCCTTATGGAGAGCGTTACTTCGCACACCGGCTTTGAACACTCCAGACAGGGAAGGGGTGAGCAATCCCGCGAGAATCCCGGTCTTTGATTGGGTTAATTTTTCTTCAATGGCCTTTGTTTGACGTATAACGTTGTCGTATGGTTCTGAGATGACCAGGAGTTGCTGGTAGCTATGCATAGTTGATCGATAGAGTTCATAATCCCGATCAAAAAGAAAAACTCGATAAATGAGTGGGTACGAGTATGAATAGGTGAGCCTGTTCTCAAAATCTGTATCGAGGTCACTCATTGCAAATGAACCAGTACAGAAGTTGGCATAGGTCATGATCCCAAGGGCCTCTTCAGCGAAGAGATGCCGTTTGAATGAGGGTGTCATGGTAATGAGTTCACGACATTCGACACGTTGTAGGAGTGAAAGATCATTTTCCTCTGCATGAGGTAGCACTTCTGTAAAAGCATTAAGTGCAAAACGATCAATCGCTGCTCCAACAAGGCCACTCACGAGAAAGGGCTCACTGGCGGCGTGCTGTCGAATTCGGTAGAGCATCCACACATCATCAAGGGCTCCAGCAATGTCATCTTTGGCTGCCTTGTTCCTCGCGGAAAGGTAGACAAGTTTGGATAGGCTACGGAGTGACTGCAATTCAGGAAGAAGCAGATCAAAGCTTGGTCGGGTCCAGTCACGCACCTCGCGATAGACATCTTGTTTGGCACCATCCTGGACCAAAAGCAATGTCTGATGGTGCCGAGCTAACGTGTCTTCAACAGAGGCAGCAGTTGGGTCGATCGTCTCAAGTTTGTCGAATACAGTCCCAATTTCACTGTCTGCATCAATTATCTGATAGGCAGCTTTGTAAAACGGTGCAGCATTTGAGAGATCACTCACCTCGGGAATGAGAACAGATGCCATAAGATCGGCACTTTCTCGCTTCATCGCATCAATCCGTGCAGATGCCCGAGAGTCGAGTGTGAAAAGGATGCCGATGACAACAAGTTTTGAAAGTAAAAAGGCAAGAAAGAGACTGATCACCGGCCACCGTTGTGCCCTCAGGGGTGCAGCATCGGTGTCTGGAGAAGTGAGACCCCCTCGAAGGATACACAGCCCACCTACCAAGGAAGAAATGAAAACGGTGAGCATTGGTCCAAACCAGTTCACGTGAAGCTTTGCGCGGAAGGCTAGTTCAAAGCATGTGACAAGCCATGGAAAAAGTGCACAGGCTGGAACCACTACCGCAAGTACAGCAAGCACACACCGAAGCCACATGCTTGACACGCGAGCAGCGATTCCGGTGAAGGCAGCTGACCAAAGTAGGAAGGAAAGTGTTACGGCTGCAAAAAGTACAAAAAATGTCATTGGGGGAGTCCTGTGTATTTCAGAGGGAAGGAGCAGGTCACATGCCATCACTCCTGTTCATGATGCGATAGGCTTCACGTGGTGTGAGAATATGAGCAGTTGGACGTGGCATGGACTCTTCTTCAAGGAGTCCTAATGCCCCATTTTTTGTCTACGAACACTTAGTATCGCCCAAAAACGCTTAATATCCTATTCTTGAAGTAGAGATTTATTTTCCTTCTAATAAATATCCTTGAATCATGCCTGAAAACACCTCTGGAAAACCACCCGCTGACGCCAAGCCATCTGCTGTTGAGGTTGCCAAAAGTGAGAGTAACTACCTTGCAGGTGATATCCCGGACGAACTGATTGACGGTGCCCCTGGTTTTGGAAAAGCGGCCATTCAACTTCTCAAAAATCACGGAACCTACCAGCAGGCTGACCGTGATAAAAAAAAGTTACAGCCTGGTGAGAAGCGAGTAAAGAAAATCTCCTTCATGATTCGCACCAGAATTCCAGGCGGGAAACTGACAGCGGAGCAGATGTTGGCCCAGATTGATCTTGGAGATGACCTTGCAAATGGAAGTGTGCGGTTGACCACACGCCAAGGAATTCAACATCACGGTGTCATAAAAGGGGATCTCAAGGCTTATATACAAAAGATTAATGAGATTCAGCTCACAACTCTCGCGGCTTGTGGTGATGTCGAGCGAAACGTGATGTGTTGCCCAGCACCCATTCGAAACAATACTGTTCGTGATCAAATGATGGCAAAGGCAGAGGAACTTGCTGAAGCTCTTGCTCCTCGCACAACTGCGTATCATGAGATTTGGCTCACGGATGATGAAACAGGTGAAAAAACACTTGCGGCTGGGGGCATCAATGGACATGAAGTAGAGCCAATTTATGGTCCAACATACTTGCCGAGGAAATTCAAAACCGCATTTGCGCTCCCCGAAGATAATTGTGTTGATGTCTATGCCAACGACCTTGGTTTTTTAGCAGTCCATGAAGATGGAAACATTCTGGGCTACAACGTGCTGGCCGGTGGCGGCATGGGCGTGACACCCAGTGCGGCAAAAACATTTCCGGCCCTGGCAAAGCGACTTTGCTTTGTGCCGCCAGAGGATGTTATTGATATAGCTGTGGCGATTGTAAAAGTGCAGCGAGACTATGGAAACCGATCGGATCGCAAAGTTGCACGATTAAAATACACCATTCACAACATGGGTTTCGAAACCTTTCGAGAAAAGGTGCAGGAGTATTTCGGCAAGGAGTTGATCGCCTGTCGAGATGTCGATGTCCATGGATTCGACGACCACATTGGCTGGTATGAACAAGGTGACGGTAAATTTTTCTATGGCTTGAACGTTGAAAATGGTCGCATTATTGATCGTGAAGGATTTCAACTCAAAACAGCCGTCAGAAAGATCCTGACTGATATTGAACCGGGGGTTCGCATTACGGCCCATCAGAGCCTGTTGTTTACTGATCTTGTCGAAAGTGATCGTGAACGGATCACCTCGATCTTACATGACCATGGTGTTAAAACATCTGAAGAGATTTCAACACTGAGGCGTTGGAGTATGGCGTGTGTAGCGTTGCCTACATGTGGTTTAGCCGTTGCAGAGAGTGAGCGGGTCTTGCCAGGTCTCATTGATGTACTTGAGCCAGAAGTGGCTAAACTTGGATTAGACAGTGATGCTTTTACATTACGGATGACCGGATGTCCCAATGCCTGCGCACGACCGTATAACGCTGACATTGGAATCGTTGGTCGATCAAAGGAAAAATATACGATGTTTCTCGGTGGTCGTTTACTTGGTGACCGTCTGAATCAGAAATACAAGGACTTGGTTCCCTTTAATGAAATTCCGCAGGAAATCACTGCAGTTTTAGCTTTTTACAAAGCCGAACGGCAGCAGGGTGAGACGCTCGGTGATTTTTGTGACCGGACTGGCATTGAAGCCGTTCGCACATGGGCTGAGCACTGGCTTGCAGAGTCTTGACGGGATTCCAGGAAAGTGATCAGCGATCAAGCCTTAGGCGGGTAAGTCGTCCCACATGGGGAGCCAGAGAGGCATTCTTGGAAACAACTGCTCGGCGAGTTTTTGGGCCATCTGGGTTGATGAGTCAATGCGTCCTGATAGAACGGCTTCCGCCGGATCACACTGGTTTAAGAGAAGGCGACACAACTCATCATCTGGTAGACGGAGATAGCTTCGGCCGACTCGGCCAGCCTGAACAGTCGACTCACCATTGGCAACGGTAAGAGATCCACGGAAGCTAGGTGATTCCAGGCCAAGTTCAACCGTTTCACGAATGCCAGCAGCAGCAGCACGATTAGCTATTGATGGAGCAATAGCCTTGAGCAGGGCCAATGGATTCATCAGTTTTGCAACAATCATTCGATCGCTTGGCTGCACATCACCTGACGCAGCAGCGACAGCGGCATGCAGAGGATCAGAAGAACTTGATTCATACACAATCTGTTGCCGATCATTCTCGATGGCTTCAGAACAGACCCGAGAGAGGATTTCCCACTCAAGCCCGGAGTAGTCTGGGTCTGTCAAGACTTCAAGCACCCGATTTCCTGACTGGATGGCGTAGCCAACGATGCGTGCAGAGTTTTCATGAAGGTCGTAACGATCGTTTCCAACCAGTGCGACAATGATGGAATCAAAGGCTGCTCGGCTTACGAGCCATCGTGAATAAGACTCATCACGATCCTGAGGACCAACAAAGCGAGATGCATTCTGTTTATAAATTCTAAGAATGGCTGGCAATTCCACGTGGCGCCACTGCCGCATGGTGACAGCATCACCGTCACGCGTTGAACCTTCTAGCAAATGAGAGAGAATTTCGGTTGGTTTTCCAGGCGTGGCGCAGTCTCGCCCAAGTACACTCCAACCAAGTTCATGGAATGACGGTGCAATACGAGTGCGAGAAAAGGCAACTGCAGCACCAAGTGCACGCATGCGTTCTTCCGATGAACGCACGAGTTCTTGGCCATGACCAGCACCACGGCATTCAGGTAGGACAGCGAGTCGGTCGATCACAGCAGCAGGGACAGAAGTTTTACCAACAAGAATACTTCTTGGCATAACCTCGACGTGTCCCACAATCCTGCCAGCAAGGCGAGCGACAAGACGATTTGCTGAGTCATGTTCAGGATGATCAACAGCAGCATGAAATTCAGCTCGGCTTGGTGGTTGCGGTAATCCCGACAACAATTGAATGATTTCACTTTGATCACCTGCTCGTGCTGGCGAAACATGGCATTGCTCAAGCATCCACGCTGGTGGCTTGCTCACAGTCGCTAACTGGTGAGGCACATGGAACACGGCCTCTCGCTTTGGTTTGACTGGCGGTTGATGTTTGACAATTGTCCCGGCAGGTCGAACTTCAACCGTATGCACTGCAGAAGCAGCATTTTTCTTTTTTGAAAGAACCTTTTTAGCTTTGGAAGCTTGTTTCTTTCGAACAGCAGTTGCTGTTGCAGCATGACTAGCTGCAGCAGGACGTGAGCGAGTAGTTCGGGACGAACTCATAAAGTCTCCTCTCCTTGGAGCACAAAAACCATTCCGTTGAGCGACAAAGATATGCGTTGACTCAGTCAGTTTCCAGTAGTAGGAATTTTTTCAGTGTGTTTTCCGGGAAAAAGCACCATGGATGCGTACGAGATGCGAGTACTTTTTGGGCTCGCATCGCCTGTGCAAGTGGATTCACGCGGGCGAGTAATTCTGTGCGAATTGGTCTCGTGAAGACGGAAAGTCGTTCATTGGCAGCTCGAATTTCACGACATCTCCTTTTTGCGAGGGTCACTGTCGGGTGTGTATCAATCCATCGCCATTTCTCATTAATCAGGTCACGAGCCTGCTCTGGCTGGTTTTCAACTGGTGTTAGATGTCGTTCCGGATGAAATTCCAAATCACGAAGCAGGTTATGGACATCAGCAAGTTCAGCTGCTGGATTGAGGCATTCACGTCCTTCGTAGGTCTCTGCAATCGGCAGCCGCAGTGTTCCTGATGCCATCGCGAAACGGGGGGGCTCACAGCCGGTCATTCGACGGACAATATCGTCGGTGAGTTGATCGTAGGCTGCCCCACCGATTCCGTGGACAAACGCATCTGCCACCAATACTCGAGCTAATAACGTTGTGATGATGGCTCGAGGACGGAAGCGGATGCCATGTTCTTCCATGCGAGACAGGGCATCGACCCACTTGGAGGGAGATGTTTCTGCTGAAATAGGCAATTCAACACGGAGTGTTTCCATGTCAGAAATTGTCATCCCACCAGGCGTAGACATGTTGGCAAAGGCTCGACGTCGTCTCGGATCTTCCTGTGACCAGATCCACCATGGTATTTCCAGCCACTCACCTTCATCACCATCTTGCGTGCGGCTGACCAGATTCGGCATGGGTCGGGAGAGACTACGTTCTCGATGAGCAGCTCGATAGGACGCCAGCCCACTGTTGTAGGCATCATGCAGGAGTCGGGTGTGTGCCAAAAGCCAACCAATGAATACCATGACAGTTGGCAAGCGGACCATTTCACTCATCGGTAGTTCGAGCGTTTCAAGACCATACCGTTCTTCGAGGATGTGTCGTGCCTGAGCAATTGCCAGTCCAAGGCGATGCGATTCTTCTGACCGCTCAACAGCGAGCGGCCACCAACGTCGAAGGACAGCATCCGGCACCAAAGGACGCAAGGCATCACTGGCAACACGGCCAAAACGACTAAAACAATCGGCATCAAGGATGCCTCGTTCTTCCCATGCCATTTCTGGTGCTGGGAGATCAAAAAAAACTTCCTCAAAGTGTGCCTGTTCCGGGGTTCCAACCGGTACGTCAACGCTTGTTCGAGAACACCGATCGGTATCAATCACAAGATTGATCGCCGTTCCTCCCAATTGCTTCGCATATGAATCAAGTACGAAATTCTTGAGCCAGACACCAGGGTGAAAGAGGTCGGGCTGATGCCCCCCCATGACAATTGGACGCGCAATCCATTCAGCAACGTTTTTAGGACGATCGACGTCTCTGTAGCTACCAGAGTACTCAGCAGCCACAGTGAGTACCTCTCGGCGAGTTGCTGCAATCAATTCCCACAACTTCATATCACCGATTCTGGTACTGAAAGCAGCTCGAAGGAGTCGGTTGTTGTCCACAAGCGTCTCGATCGAAGCAGCAGGTGCATCTGATGAGGCAGTGATCGGTGGATGAATGAGTCGGCCACCTGAGGCACTTGGCGGCTTTTGAATACGTCGAAAAGCTGGCATAACCTATTGTTTTTTGAGCCGAAGGGCTGATGGTATTAAACGTTTTTGAAACTCGGCACCAATGTACTTATTTTGCGGTTGCCGAGGTTTGAGTTGCCACAGCCAACTCCGCACGATCAAGGACAGAGCGATAGTAGGCCAGACGAGTCACTGCATCGTCCAGTGCGCCCCCAAAACTCCTCGTCATATCGAGGTAGACAAGAGGAACGGGTATCTCAATGATTCGCAAATTGGCAGTCGCAGCCTGCACCCAGAGCTCGAGTGGCATCGCGTATCCAGTTTCACTGACATGAAGATGTTCGAGAGCCGTTCTTGCATATGCTTTGAAACCACAAAACGCATCTGTGAGAGAAAGACCAAAACGGGTGTTGAGTTCACGCGTAATCTGAGCATTGACCTGACGACGAGAGACTGGGGGTGTAGAGTCTCCCGGAAAGTGCTTGAGATACCGGCTTCCACTCACAATATCAGCCGTGCCTGGGTTCACAGCGGCCATAAACGCTGGAATCATTTTAGGCTGATGTTGTCCGTCACAATCGATCGTAATAAGGCCATCCCAAGGTCCATCAAGTGAGGCTTTGAACGCAGTATGGAGTGCTGCACCATATCCAAGATTTGAATCATGCTGGATTAGTTGGATATCTGAACGACTGGTGAGGAGATCAATTGTGCCATCTGTAGAACCATCATCCACAACGAGAACGTCGTCAGTGAACTTGAGCACTTCCTTGAGAACAGCTTCGACATGCTTGACCTCATTGAAAACAGGTAGTGCAGTCAGGAAACGGCGTTTGTTAGTAGTTTGAGGCATGCTTAAAAGTGTAGCGCTAAAAAGACTTCTCGCAATCCATCGTTTAGCAAGCGAACCAATTGAATGGATCAAGGTCGTGGCAACTCACCATGCAGTCAACTGCAGGGCACCTTTTCTTCAATCGCTTTGCGAGGACTTCCATGGAGAATCGTTCGCTCACATGGTGGCCCAAAGCAATGACATTGACTCCAGAAGCGGTTGCTTCTAACGCATCGTGGAGTTTGAGCTCTCCCGTGATGAAGGTGTTGCACCCTGCTGTTCGTATTGCATGGATCATTCCTCCACCACTTCCACAAACGATACCTACTTTACCAGCTGGGTGAGTTCCATCCCCTGCAATCTGATAACCGGATACAGTGACACTGCTGTCGGCTTGTTTGAGAGAATCCACCAGGGCGTTGGCAAGATCTGCGACGGAGAGACCTTGAGGAGCATTGCCCATACGTCCAACTCCCACAGTGGCATCAAGCGAGTCTGGCTCAATCGGAAGAACGCTATGTAAACCTGCTTGGTCCGCTAACAGGTCATTGATGCCAGAAGGTGCTGAATCCCAGGCGGTGTGTGAACTCCAGACTGCAATCTTGTTTTCCATAAGGGCGAGAAGGATACGACCCGTTGCTGCACCATCAGTTATTTTTGCCACGGGCTGAAAAGGGAGTGGGTGATGGCTTACTATCAGATCGATGTTCTTTTGAACCGCTTCTTGTGCCACAGCCTCTGTCAGCGTGAGGCATACCAAGACATTTTTGATTGTTCTAGTGTGATGACCAACGAGGAGACCTACGGTGTCCCAGTCAGCAGCTAACCGTAGTGGTGCAATGCCCTCGAGGGCAATCATGATTTCGTTTAGATTCATCATATTTCGAGGATATACTGAGACGCACTATGGAACCATCCCGACTCTCAGTGCCGGCTCTATCTCTGTCCCGTAATCTTAAGCAATCCTTTGCTCGCGCTCGAGAGCTGGGAGTTTCTGGTGTCGAAATTGATGGTCGACATGGTATTCATGCGGAAGAGGTTTCGCAGACAGGCCTTCGTCAGATTCGTAAGTGGCTCGAGGACGAGGGACTTACCGTATCGGCGATATCTTTTCCTACCCGAGGTGGGTATGCAGACGTTGAAAGAATCGAAGCTCGAGTCGCTGCAACAAAGGCAGCTTTGCAAATGGCCCAGTCCTTAGGGGCCCGTGTTGTGACAACCCATCTTGGGGATATCCCAGTGCCGCAAGAAGATGAATCTGTGGATGCAAGGTGGTCGATGCTTGTCGAGGTTCTCACTGACATTGGAGCCCATGGGCTTCGTGTTGGAGCAACGCTCTGTGCAGAAGTTGGACGTGCCTCACCCACAGAGGTTTTAAAGGTTATCGAAGCTCTTCCAGGGGGAAGTTTACAAGTAGATATTGTGACAGGGGCGTTGATTGTGTTTCGGCATGACCCCGTTCGGGCAATTGAACAACTCAGTACACATATTGGATTTGTACACATGACAGATGCTGTTGCTGGTTCCTATGCTGGGCGCGGTGACCCAGCACCGTTAGGAGCGGGCGACTTGGATGTACCACGTGTGCTTGGATCGCTTGAAGAACGTGGTTACCACGGTTGGCTTGGGCTGGAGCATGTGCATGCCTCAGATGCGATATCAGATATTATTGCGGCAGCCAGCCTGTTACGGTCGTTATAGTTGATTCGTATGTCGGATACAGAGAAATGATTGGTTCCACACAAAGTGTTTTGGCGTAGATGGCTCTCCGGATCGACGTGTCCGCACCATTGGGGTTTTGTTTGTATTGCGGAACAAGGACGTCATGAGGGCTATAGTTGTAGATGTAACGTTTCTGGGTTCGACCTGCGAAATGATAGATGAATGCGGG
>CAXFJI010000001.1:0-37725 GCA_964003275.1 uncultured Planctomycetaceae bacterium | reverse complement strand
AGAAAAGAAGCCTGGGCTGCCGCGATATGAGTTTGATATCGAGATTCTCGATGACAATGATGAATGGCAGCCGTGGGTTGGCTCTTGGTATGTCAATAAAAAACTACCTGAACTTCATCCGGAACGAAAAGCATTGCTGGGGCATCTTCAAGGGCTGATCAATCAACTTTTGGAAGAAGGGCCACGTCCAAGTTTTGTTGGGCGGATGATTGATCCAGTTGTCACACGTGTTCTCCTCCGGGGTAGTCCTGAAAACCCTCGCGATGAAATCTTTCCGGCGGCACCACTACTGCTCAATGGTGATCTTGGCATGACATCTGAATCATCAGGGCCACAAAGAAGACGAGCCTTTGCAAATTGGATAACGGATCCAGAAAATCCACTCACAGCACGTGTTATGGTAAATCGTATATGGCATCATGTTTTTGGAAATGGTCTCGTGTCGACAACTGGTGACTTTGGCCATGCTGGAGCATCGCCCTCACACAAAGAATTACTCGATTGGCTTGCTGCTGAGTTCGTATCTCCACAAACCAAAGGGGCGTCTGCATGGTCGATGAAGTCCCTCATTGGTCAAATGGTTCTTTCCAAGGCGTTTCAACAATCCAGTCAACCCCACGAGGAAGGTCTGCGCATTGATGCAGACTCAAAGCTTCTCTGGCGATTTCCTCCCAAGCGTATGGAAGCTGAGGTCATTCGTGATGCCATCCTCCAAGCTGCTGGCAACCTCGATTTGGCGGTGGGAGGACGGAGTTATCGCATCCACAATGAAAAGAAAACATATGCCCAATGGAAAGTGATCGACAATAACGGCCCTCAGACATGGCGGAGGATGATCTATCAAGAGCGTATGCGCCGCGTAGATGACCAGCTTTTCACGGCTTTTGATTTTCCAGACTGCGGACAGGTTCGTGCCAAGCGACCAATCTCAACCACTCCGCTTCAGGCACTCAATCTGATGAATAGTACTTTTGTCATTGATCAGTCTCGGCAAATAGCCCAACGCGCCACAAATGACTGCAAAGGGAATGCTTCTAAGGCAATCACTCGCTGTTTTGAGCTTTTGCTTGGTCGACAGCCAACAATAGACGAACGAGATGCATGTTCGCAACTCATTGACCATAATGATCTTTCAATGGTTTGTCGGGCTCTCATTAATTCAAATGAATTTGCATTTCTCCCCTAAGGTGGCTTGATGTCGAACCCAGAAAAACTATCGCTTCACGGGCGTCATTTATTGAACCGCCGTGAATTTCTTGGAACATCTGGTCTTTCGGCTGCAGGACTTGGACTGACTGCTCTGCTCTGTAAAGAGGGATTACTTGCAGAAACATCTACCGGCTTCAGTGGAAAAACACCTATTCGTCCAGATATTGACCCAAATAATCCCTACTTGCCACGTCCGCCACACTTCAAAACCTTAGCTCGACAAGTATTGGTCATTTATCTTCCTGGTGCTGTAAGTCACGTTGATACATTCGATTACAAACCAGCACTCTTCAAATTTCATGGACAGAAGCCACCTGGGTTACCAGCTGTCACATTTGAGGGCCCAAGTGGAAACATTGCCAAACCATTTTGGGACTTTAAGCCACGTGGTGAAACTGGCAAGATGGTGTCGGAGTTACTCCCCAATCTTGCTGAACAGGTCGATGATTTCTGCTTCCTGCATTCTCTGACAACCGATACGAGCGCTCACCCTCAGGGTGAAAACTTTATGAATACAGGATTTACGATGGAAGGTTTTCCATCATTCGGTGCATGGGTCACGTATGCACTTGGAACGGAGGATCAAGAACTTCCTGCGTTTGTCGCGATTAATGATCCACGCGGTTTGGCGCGGAGCGGAAAGAATAATTTTGGGAATGGTTTCCTGCCGGCTGCATTTCAAGGAACCGACTTCAATGCAAAGAATCCGCCAAATAATCTGAGACGACCTGAAAGTCTACGTCCTGAAGACGATAGAATGGCGCTTGATTTACTCAAGCGACTCAATGCTTCACACCTTGAAAAGTATCCGGGAGATGCCAACCTTGCAGGCCGTATTGCAAGCTATGAGTTAGCAGGACGGATGCAAACTTCCGTTCCTGATGTCATGGATCTCTCCGGTGAAACAGAGAAAACATTGACTGCTTATGGCGTCAATCAAGGGAGTGATCTTCGTCGCGAATATGCAAAAAATTGCATTCTGGCAAGACGTCTTGTTGAAAAAGGTGTTCGTGTTGTTCAACTTTTCAATGGCAGTGATCCATCCGGTGGTAATGGTATCACAAACTGGGACTCTCACTCTGACATACTGAAAACGCATGCAATGCAGGCTGAGATCATGGATCAGCCTACGGCGGCTTTACTTGCTGACATGAAACAACGTGGTCTTCTTGATCACACGCTTGTGGTGTGGGCGACTGAGTTTGGACGGATGCCATTCCTTCAAGCGAATGGAACTGGGCGTGATCATAACCCAGGTGCCTTCACCTGTTTTCTTACGGGAGCAGGAGTAAAAAAAGGGCATAGCCATGGTCAGAGTGACGAATTTGGATTCAAAGCAGAAATCAATACGCAAACTGTCTACGACTTCAATGCCACACTTCTTCATTTAATGGGTCTCGATCACGAACGACTCACCTTTTACCATAATGGACTTGAACGTCGCCTTACAAACGTACATGGCCATGTCATCCATGACATCATCAACACATGAGGTTATCGGATTCTCTTCCTTTTCCAGATACATCATATGGATTCAAAAATGCAAAAGTATTTATTTTTCACGTGCACGCTTCTTGTGATCATCGCCGCCGATGCTGCCGCCTTTGCACAACCGCCGTCACGCCGTCCACGCCGTGGAAATAGAAATATGACAGTGCAGCCCTATCGTGGGATTTTTGCAGGTGGTGCGAAGCAGGAAGGCTTGTTCAACATTGCCTCTACCGGCGTCAGCACAAAGCCTATCGTTGAAGCAGCTCAGCTATTCCTTGATGGCCTTTCTGAAGAACAAAGAAGGCTTACTCTTTTTCCAATCGATGATAAGGAATGGCAACTCTGGGACAACCGACATTTTATGAAAAGACAAGGTGTTGGATTTAATGACATGTCAGATCAACAACGCACATTAGCCTTTGGTCTCCTCAAGGCCAGCCTGAGTGCAAAAGGCCTGAAGCAATCGCAAGACATCATGAAACTCAATGGCACCCTCGCCGAACTTGCGGAAAACTTTGATGAATATGGAGAATGGCTTTACTGGATCACAATCATGGGAACTCCTTCACTGACTGAACCATGGGGATGGCAAATTGATGGCCATCATCTTGTGATCAACTATTTTGTCTTGGGGGATCAGGTAGTGATGTCCCCTGTCTTTATCGGGAGTGAGCCAGTTCATGCGATAACAGGACGATTTCGAGGAACATCTGTAATGCAGCAGGAACAGAACAAAGGATTCGCACTTGTAGCGTCACTCACTGATGAACAGAAGAAAGAAGCTATCCTTTCAACGTCCAAGCTTGGAAATAATGCACTGGCACAGGCCTACCAAGATAATCTTGATCTCGACTATGCGGGCATACCAGCTGAAAGGCTGAATGAAAAACAAAAAACTTTCCTTCTTGATGTCATTGAGGAGTACATCGGCACTCTTCGAAAAGGCCATGCGAAGATAAAAATGGATGAAGTGAAAAAGCATCTTGATGAAACGTATTTTGCATGGATTGGTGACACCCAAAAGGATGGCGTTTTCTACTACCGAATTCACAGCCCCGTTCTTCTCATTGAGTTTGATCATCAACGTCGAGTAGCTCCGTTCCGATCTCAGGAGCCTTCTCGTGATCATATTCATGCTGTCATTCGTACACCAAATGGGAACGATTATGGCAAAGATCTTCTTCAGCAACATTATCAAACCCACCACAACCTGCAACCTCACAATGAGTAGGAAACAGATTCAATGTGAGTTCGATAGATGGTCTCTTCGGCGGGATTGAGCTTTTTACAGTCGTTGCATGCACTGCTAGCTTATGACTGCTTCTGATACCTCGACAACTCGTTCCTGTTGAAATTCACTGGGCACATCTTCTGCTGTCTCACCATACATTTCTTGCATGCATTGCACTGCTGACAAATACTCATTGAAATGTGGATCCATGATTCAACCCTCCTTGGTTGTTGCTTTACTTGAGACTCGTTGAACTATACGCACGTAGGCTGAATTTGGTTTTATCTTTACTCAGTTACCCAAGTTACCCGGGAGTCGTTCTATGTCCCTAATTATCAATGCCTTGCTCATCGGGGGCGCAGGCGCCATTGGCACTTTACTTCGAGCAGGTTGCACCACTCTCTCTGTGTGGTGCCTAGGAACAGGCCTATGGGGCACATTTGTGGTGAATATTCTGGGTTCCTTTGCATTCGGCGGAATCGCGGCGCTCGCACGCGTCAATACCTTACCGACAGAATATGAACTTGTCTTACTTATTGGACTGCTAGGGGGATTTACAACATACTCAAGCTTTGCCTTTCAATCAGCTCAACTGGTCAGCGATGGACGAATAGGGTTTGCCTTATTGTATATGCTCTCAACGAATACACTGGGTGTCTTGGCCGTCTGGGCTGGTATACGTCTTGGATCATAGCAGCCTAACGTACTTCCCACGGTGAAAATGAGGCCCATACAGGGTTATGGTCAGAGACCCTTAATGCCGCATCAAGAGATAGTCCAAACGTACTTTGTAAATCGAGGACCCCCCACCTTCCCTGATATTCCCTCGTGGCAAGCTGGCTAAAAACAATATTGTCATATGTCTTGCTCCGACGAGTGTTTGTCGTTGTACCCGACACTGCCCATGTAATGTTTGGGATTGTCGCTATACGACCAAACTGTTTTGGTGCAGCATTCAAATCTCCCAAGAGAATGACATCATCCTCATCCGATCGTGCTTGCTGCATAGCAACAAATACATCCGCTAATGCATCGACTTCCTGTGGCACTTCGTCAGGATCAGTGTGGATATCAACTAACCAAAATGAAAATGCTGCTTCCGGTGGACTCGCACGTGTTCGAAATCGTGCAAACATCGGTGGACGATGAAGTAAATCCTTTGGGTTCGGAGCTGTCCCAAGTGTCGTAGAATCCACCTCAACACGAGTAGTATCATAAACGAATGTATATTGTTCTTTACTTGATGTACGTCCAAGCCTTGGTCCAATGACCCAATGATATTGACTGCCGTCTGCATTCACTGCTTGCACAAATGTTGGCACAATAGAGTCTGATTTTGCTCGAACTTCTTGAATGGCAACGATATCAAACATGCGTACAACTTGCGTCAATACATTGACGACATCTGGTTTTCCAAGTTTTGATTCACCAAAAACTTGAATATTAAAACTGCATATGAGAACAGCGTCAGTCGGCTTACCATGCAGGGTCGTCTGATTTTGAACGGGTACAGCGAGTGGAGTGCCTGAGCCTAACCGTGATGCTACAGGTGCGTTCTGTGCAGGAAGTGGTTGATGTGGCTGAACTGGTATAGAAGATGATGCCCCAACCCACTGCGACACTGTACCGCTCCATCCACTGCGCACCTGTACAGGAGATGGTGCTTGCTGCATGGAATTATTTTGAATCCCAGGTGGCGCTGCATGCGAACTGTTCACTGCCATTGAAACAACTGCCGTCACAATGGGACCAATGACTGGCAGCTTGGGGTTGACCCATCCTGACACACCGGTCCCTCCGATGATCGAAACAATGGTTGTGAGCGCAAGCCACATCGACTTAAGGGATGATGATGATCTTCTTTTCTTGGATTTTTTTTTCTTCGACACTCCTACCTCCCGTGCCTGATATATCGGCAGGGAAGCGGGCCGTTACCCAGAAGTTAGTATTCTTACTTCAGACTCAAGATGACCCGTCGAGCCATATCAGATAGCCGTGGATCGTCATGACCAGCAACCTTTTCCAAAACATCCTGAACTACCACAAGAGGTGGTCTTATTTTGCAAAGAGCCCATAACGCCCGCTGACGAACAGCGAGATCTTTTTTGGAATCAATGCTTGCTATGAGATCTGGAACTGCATTCATTGCATTTTCTCTACACCTCCCGAGCAACGTAATTACCCAGTACTCCACAAGCGGATCTGTATCACCAATCATCAAGGTAAGGTGTGGAATAGATGCCGTGGACGGCGGTCCAATATCTTCCAGCGCTGCCACAGCCCATTCACGTACATCGCTATTCTTATCGGCACACGCTTCCACCAATGCAATAGTTGCTGGCAAGGCATCAGCGCCTAAATGGCATATCGACTCTGCGGCTGATGCACGAATCGATGAGTCGTTCGAATGTAGTTGTGAAATGAGACTTGAAAGGTCATCCAACATGATCTCACATGTGGTTGTATCCACCCTGTGCCTGTAAACGTGGAGTTCTGGTTGGATGCGTTTCAAGATACTCAATGGCCTGCTGCATATCCTGCATAAGGATATCAGCCATTTCCCGATTGAAATCTCGCTTCACAAGAATTCGTTGAAATCCTTGTTGTGCAAGCTCTCCGGTAAATGGATAGGCGGGTACTTGCCATCCTCGCATGCGTAAACGGTCAGCAAGATCGTAGAGTGTATATGGTTTGTTTGCATCAGCTGCAAGCGTCCACACAACAGTCGGAATGCCATGTTTTGGATTTCCATCATGAATAATTTCAAACCCATCAATTGCAGAGATTTTTTTTGCACACCACTGAGCGACAGCGTGTGCCTCGTTGTGAATAGTTGAATAACCAATTCGGCCAAGTCGCACATAATTAAAATACTGTGCAATCACTTGCCCTGCTGGTCGAGAAAAGTTGATTTGAAATGTCGGCATATCCCCACCCAAATAACTCACATGGAAAACCAAGTCATCTGGGAGATCCTGAGGCTCCCTCCAGAGCACCCACCCAACTCCAAGAGGGGCCAGTCCAAACTTATGGCCAGACGCATTAATCGACTTGACTCGGGGAAGACGAAAATCCCAAAGCTCATGTTCCGGATCAGTGAATGGAGCAACAAACCCACCACTTGCTGCATCAACATGGATTGGTACATCCAACCCGGTTCGCTTCTGCAGGTCATCGAGGGCAGTTGCAATGCCAGCAACGTCCTCATAAAGTCCGTGATATGTCACACCAAGTGTCGGTACAACAAAAATAGTATTCTCATCAACCTGTGCTAGCACATCATCGGGCTCCATACAGAGACGACCTTGCTTCATCTCTACTTCCCGCATTTCAATATCCCAATAACGGGCAAACTTTTTCCAGCAAATTTGAACGCTTCCACACACCATATTGGGACGATCTGTTGGCTTCCCTGCTGTTTTCTGACGATCTCGCCACCTCCACTTGGCTGCCATCCCGCCCAACATTGCAGCTTCACTTGAGCCTACTGTTGAGCAGCCAACCGGCTGTCCTGGCGCATTCCATAGATCCGAGAGGATAGCGACACATCGCTGCTCAATCTCTGCCGTCTGAGGATACTCATCCTTATCAATAAGATTTTTATCAATCGCCAGATCCATCAACTTATGAACCTGAGGGCTTTCCCATGTCTGACAAAACGTTGCAAGATTCTGTTTACTGTTCCCATCGAGCAACAGTTCTTCAGTCAGTACATCGCAAACGGTATCTGCGTTTGCGGCACCTTCAGGAAAAACATTTCGCGGAAGACCGGATGCAAGCAAACCATCAATCCACAACGGTACAGATGCTTGCTTATCGGATACTTTATTACGTTCATTAGACATATATGCTCTCCTCGTCTCAGTCTCCATCATTAATCAAAAAATTCTTGAACTGCCACACATCTTCTAGATCTTGTTGTGGAGCATTGTAGCCCTTGAATGCATTTTCGTAATACCTAAGTGGTGTCCAATCACTTGAAATAGAAATAAAATTACCAAGATACGGTCGTGCGACTCTGAGAATGGCATCATGTGGTATATCATCCGGTACGAGAAAACCTCTTGTTGGATTCTCAATCATCCACATGGCAACAGCAACAACTGATATCGCAACTTGCATCGTTGTAGCATTTTGGCCAGGAACAAGCCGACGAGATTCCTCAATGGATAAGTCTGATCCACACCACCAACTTTTGAGTGGGTGACCCATAATTAAAGCGCCCAAAACATCAGAACCACTTGTAATCTCATCGTATAAAATTCGCTCGCGAGGTTGAATTTTATAATTACGAGACCTTAACTCCCATAGACTTGCTATGGCTGAATCGCTTGGACAATAGGCGTAGCAGACTGTTGGCCTATACGTAGCTTTTCCATCTTTCCAAACAGTCAGGTGATCTGTAATCGTAAATGCCTCACCGTGTCGAACAACCATTCCAACAATTGTGTGATGTGGCACCCAACTATGTATACAGGTATTAATGCCCATCCGTGCCAGGCAAATTTGTCCTCCTGGTCCTTGTTGATGATCGTAGGCAAATGCCGGCGTCTCTTTTTCGTGCGTTCCCCAACCCAACTCCGCTGTCATTGTGCCTTCTTCACGAAAGCCTTCCACGCTCCAAGTATTCACAAACTCATCGACTTCTTTGGGCACCGCTGTGATTTGCGTGTCTCGTTCACTGCAATGAATGACCTTTACTCCTAAGGCTTGTGAAAGATTGTGAAAGGCATTCTTTCTTTTATATTCTGAAATATATTCAGCCTGCTGGCCGATGAAATGCTTTTCAATAAGACACGCGTCTGCTATATCAAGAAGGCCTTGCTTTGTGAAGTGACTTATCAGTCCTGGGTTTGCTCCATGTTCAACCACAGTTGTCGGTCCTACTTCTTTCCAACGGTCACGAATCTGTCTCAACTCCATGTGACGAGAGTACAGTGTGAGTTCTGTCGGATGCGTACCATTCGGAAAATCATATGGATCCCATAATTCAACAGCTGTATTGATATACATCACACCTTTGTGATGACACCAATCAATCACTTCGCCAGAGTGAATATTCCACGCTAAGTCAATCAGCAAATCCCCCGGCGACAGCAATAGACCTAAGATCCGCTCAATACTCTCTCGCGTAATGCGATCTTTAATCAGATGAACGCCGCGAGCGAGCCATGGCTGAAGTTGTGGCTCCGCAGGATTAAAATCTACGATGGTGACTCGATCTGGAGCAATCGCGATGTGCTCAAACAGAATAGGAAGCGTACAGCGAGCAACAGAACCAAATCCAATGAAAACAATACGTTGAGGAAATGCAAGCATTTTGTCTGCGAACTTGAGCTAATAAGTTGTACGTGATACTGAGTGATCAAAAACCATCTGGAAGAATATGTTTTGCCAACAATACAGGAGTTTCATAAATACGGACAATTGCACTGTCATAGCACACATATGAGCAGTCCCAGTCCGACGTGACCGTTTGAGTTCAAGTGAATCAGACTTTCGCAGAATTGGTCAGGGAACAAACTGACACTCAACTCACTTAAGTAGACTAAGAATATTATCAAACTACTGGATGTCCTGCCAAAGACGTGCGAGCGTCGAGCCTAAAACTGCAAGACTGCGTCGCACCCAGCATAGAACTGACCATATTGATCACCGCCTATGTTAATTCCTTGACCCAGGGGCTTCCCGTATGGCAAAGGCGTTGTTGACGAGTTTGGAGAAAACCAGTCATATCGTATCTCGGGGCGAATAAGCCAATTGTTATTTGGATACCAATTCAGACCAAGCGTCAATTCCCAAAACGTACCTGCAAAACCTTCAGTCCAATAGCCAGGATTACCAAGTTCACTTTCATTTCTAAGAGGTGCCGACACGATGTATCCATTGTTGTCACGAAAGTACTCTAAGCGTACAGCTCCTTGCCACTTTGGGGTAAATTCCCAGAAAAGATAGTTCACAAAAGAATACCACTGAGCGGTACCTGATTGTTGGCCAGCATTTCCTGCGTTCACATTTGCATTAAATTGCCACGCATTGTCGTTTTGGAATACCCACGTTAGACGACTACTAAGCCGATTCGTGTACACAGTACTAATAAGTGATCGATTACCGACCAACGAACCATCTGCCGGGTTTCGGCTAATAGTGGTTACTTCATTTCCAATCGTTGTTGTAATAGCTAGATTTTGACGTTTGTCACTACTTTCAAACTCAATACCACCAAGGTAACTGGCCGTACTGCCTGCTCCCGGATACCCTTTATTGATAATTGCGAAATCATTTGTCATTGGCTGATTGTCAAAAAAATTATTCCAGCCTGTCGTCACACCACTCAAAAAAGTGACTTGTTCATTGGGTTGCCAGGAACCAAGAAATCCAGTGAATGTAAAAGGAGAAAACTGCATTGAAAGACAGTGTGTATAGAAGAAGTTGCCTGGCGCTGGGACCTGCTCAAAACCAAGAATGCTATAGAAGTGACCGAATCTCAAAGTTATTCCCTCATAGGCAACATCTGCATATACCTGCGGTAATGCGAAACCATAGTCCTTAGAAAATCCCCATGAGGCAATATTCTCAATGCCCAACGGTTGTAGAGGGTATGCATCAAGACCAAGAGCGGTTGTGTAGAAATAGTCTGTACCAAAAAGCAAATCAACTCTTCCGCCGAAATCAATTCCCTTTGTGCCATCTGTTTCACGTTCCAGTACCATGTACAGTTGATTCAGTTGCCCCTGCCAACTGCGGTCAGCCATTGTCAATGGTCCATTGAATGGGGAGCCCCAATTATTTGCTCCTAGTCCATACTGTATCCATCCATACAAATATATTTCGCGGTCTTCGAGCCTTGGGAGATGCAGACGCCGATCTGGGCCACTTCCGTAGTCAATTCGTTCCCACGCTTCGCGAACTTCTTCTGGCTCAACATCTGACTGTGCGGGAGGCTGAGCGATTGCACACTCTGCAAGGAAGTTAAGCAAACAGACCAACAGTATGCTGATCACACATAGATAATGGCGATACATGCCGAAAGAATCGTTACAACTTGCCAACAGCCATGACCACCTGCCATAGACAGGCCTAAAACTTGTGCATTCTTCCAGAATTCTCACACGTTCCCCTTCTCCATGACACAGAGATAGCGTGTGAAAAACACCGCTTGCTTAAGACGTCATTCTGTGAAATCCGTTTCATATTCAGCCAAAAAACTCATTATTTGATCTTCTGAAACGTAACCATATGCTTTAATTTGTGTAGCTTGTCTAAAATACCTCTTTTGTTTTGCCAAAATGATGAAGATGCATCGCATCACCCAAGTACCCCTTTTCAACATTTTGCTTTTTGTTGTCGCTACTGTCGTGACAATTTCCGAGTTCTGTTTTGGGAACGATCCTCGACCTTCGTCGGATACTCCTTTTCGTGTTGAGCCTCAGCCTCACATGTCACGTCGGGCAAAGAGAAAAGCACGTCGAAGGGGAACCTATCAAGCGTTCGAAACTTTTGACAATCAAAGTGATTCCTTGATCACATCTCAATCACCGGATGTGCATAAAGACCAGCCCTATCGTGATGATTGTTTGCCATGTCAACATTTTGATATTTACCTTCCTCAAGGATGCCATAGTGAACTTCCACTTGTCATCTGGATTCATGGTACGACGTGGCGCAATGGTACAAGAGATGACTGCCCAATAACGTGGTTGACCAATGAGGGTTATGCTGTTGCAAGTATTGGTTATCGACTTTCTTCCGAGGCAACATTTCCTGCTCAGGTTCACGACTGCTTATCTGCCATTGCCATACTTAAAGAAAAAGCAGAAGTATGGGGTATTGATCCAGAAAAAATATGCCTTGCAGGGGCTTCGGCAGGCGGCCATCTGGCAGCTCTATCAGGCTTGTGGAATGAGTCGATAGCCAATGGTTACCTCCCTCATGTAGCGAGTATTGGCATATTTGGCTCCCCAACTCACCTGACGACTCTTGGACCAGAACATGATCGCTCCACCTCACCGGCAAGCTTACTTATTGGAGGACCACTCCCAGAATTTCGAGAAGCGGCCCAGCGAGCGAGTCCACTTGTACATGTTAATTCTGACGCTCCACCAATACTGATCGTTCACGGTAAAGCTGATGAAAAAGTACCACCTGAGCAGAGTAAACACTTTCATTCAGCATTAGAGGCAGCTGGAATAGAAAGTTATCTCGTGTTTGTTGATGCCGCACATGAACTGCCTCTAACCCGTTCAGATCAAGCTGGTCGAGCATTTCTGTCTTTTCTCAAGCAGACGCTTGATCCCGCTATGAATGAGCGGTAGCAACAAATGCAGTTGACCCAAGCCGCATAACCCGTCTTTTTTCCCGTGCTTGTGCAGGCCTTCATCCTTGACTGCCGATTCCTATGTCAGTCGGTTGTGCTCAGACACATCATATTCCTGTCAATTGCCTCATTTTGGAGTTTTGCTTACACCATGCCGCGCATCCGCCGTACAACACAATCATCAGCTGTTCAAACCCCTTTTGAGACCTATCTCCGCGATATTAATGAGGTTTCTTTACTAACTGCTGATCAAGAAAAAGAACTGGCTGAAGCAATTGCTCGTGGTGATGCAGCAGCGCGTGATCATATGGTTCGGGCCAATCTTAGACTTGTTGTCAGTATTGCGAGGGGTTATGCCAATAGAGGCCTACCACTTCCTGACCTTATAGAAGAAGGGAATCTTGGACTTTTGCGTGCCGTTGAAGGTTTTGATCCGAAGGTTGGAACGCGCTTTAGTACCTATGCAAGTTATTGGATCAAGCAATCCATCAAGCGAGCCCTGATCAATAATGGCAAAACGATTCGAATACCTGCGTATATGGTTGAATTACTTTCAAAATGGCGGCGGGCCACAGCCCGACTTTCAGATACCCTGGGCCGAAACCCAACACACGAGGAAATTGCTCGTATGCTTGGCCTAGCAAGAAAAAAGTTATCGATCATAAAAAAGGCCATCACCGTACATAATGCAACACCACAAACAGATCAGGATGATGGCTGGTCACTCAGTGATATTGTCCGTGATGAAAATGCAAAATGTCCCGCTGAAGTGTTACTTGATCACGATACGCTTAAGCATGTACTGAAACGGGTTGATGAGCTCGACACTCGAGCTTCGACAATTATCAAACTACGTTTTGGCCTTGAGGGTGGAGAACCCATGACACTCAAAGAAATTGGTGCTGTACTAGGACTCACACGTGAACGCGTACGTCAAATTGAATCAGAAACGCTTTCGAATCTTGCACTTGAAATTGACGGTGCTCCTCAGGCCACGATCCAGTTGCGGCGAGGGGCCTGACCCCTTAGGCTCGTACTATGAATCTTTCCGAACACATTCGTCCTATTCCTGACTTTCCCAAGCCAGGTATTCTCTTTCGAGATATCACTCCGCTTCTCGCACATCCAGAAGCCCTCAAAGAAGCTATTCAGCAGATTGCAGCTCCCTGGCAAGGTGTCGATATCCATGCAGTAGCAGCTGTTGAAGCACGTGGTTTTCTTTTTGCAACTCCGTTGGCAATCGCTTTAGGGGTCGGTGTGATTCCTGTTCGTAAACCCGGCAAACTGCCAGCTGACACAATTTCCTATGATTATGAACTTGAATATGGACACGATACCCTCGAAATGCACCGCGGTATACTCGCACAAGGATCAAATGTTCTCATCGTTGATGATGTATTGGCAACTGGCGGGACAGCGCAAGCTTGTATCAAGTTAGTAGAGTCAGCCGGGGCACGTGTTGCAGGAGCAGCCTTCTTAGTCGAACTTGATGCTCTTGGCGGCCGTGAACTTCTTGTACCACACCGCGTTGAATCAGTAGTACGATACTGATATGTCACGAGTACTTGTAGCAATGTCTGGTGGTGTGGATTCCAGTGTAGCAGCGTCAATGCTGGTTGAGGCAGGGTATGACTGTATAGGTGTCTTTATGCGACACGGTCAACCAGTACTCCCACCGCCGACAGGTTCGGATGGATTACCTATTGTTTCTTCGCCTCGACCAGGACATCAGGGTTGTTGTTCTGCCGCCGATGCACTTGATGCCCGAAGGGTCGCCGACCGGCTGGACATTCCACTGTATTCACTTGATCTCACAGATGATTTTGAACATATCATCGATTATTTTACCAGTGAATATGGACACGGCCGCACTCCCAATCCATGTGTTCGATGTAACTCGTGGCTCAAATTTGGTCGACTCTTTGACTATGCAGATGCGGTTGGAGCGAGTCATATTGCAACCGGCCACTACGCACGATTAACACCAACTTCATCCGGTCCTGTGCTTCGTCGAGGTTTAGATTGCGATCGAGATCAATCGTATGTCCTTTTTGATATCAACCATGAGCGTCTTGCACGAATGCTTCTCCCAGTTGGAGATCTCTCGAAACAGGAAGTTCGGAAGCGAGCAAGCTCTTTGGGACTTATAACAGCAGATAAACCAGACAGCCAAGAAATATGCTTTGTTGCTCCCGGAGAGCATGCCAGATTAGTTGCCTCACGATTAGGCGGGTCACGCGCTGGTGACATCGTAACCATCGATGGTGAGAAACTTGGGCAACATGATGGCATTGAAAAATTTACTGTTGGACAACGACATGGGTTAGGTATTGCTACAGGAAAGCCATTGTATGTCGTTCGCATTGAGGCAGCATCATGCAGAATCGTGGTCGGAGATCGCGAAAGAGTCCCTGAACACCATCTAGAGGCTACTGAAGCAACCTGGATTGGAACGCCGCCAAGGACCCCATTTTCCTGTCAGGTACAATGTCGTGCACAGCGATCAGCGGCTCCTGCGCGCGTGACCCCATGTGCAGATGGACGGTTTTTTGCGACATTTACGGATTACCCGGATATATCACCAGGTCCTATTTCTCCGGGGCAACCGGCTGTTTGCTATGACGGCGATAAACTGCTGGGTGGCGGCTGGATTGTCGCCTGATCACGAACTAGGCTTGCAGTGTCAGTGGATGAAGCACCCCTAGAGGAAATTCGATGGACATTCCCGCACCTGTTTTTGTAATCATGACTGTGATTCTGGGCCTCGCTGCCCTGACCATGCTTCTCCTTCTTTTTAATTACGGTCAACTTTGGTTCCAAGCCTACTGGTCTAAGGCCGCTGTGACCTTTATGGAGCTGGTCGGAATGACGTTACGAAAGGTCAATGCCCGTACCATTGTCCAGGCAAAAATAATGGCGACTCAGGCTGGTCTTGGGAGAGATATTCCGTGCCGAAGACTTGAAGCGCATTATCTTGCCGGAGGAGATGTACCTCGTGTTATTCGTGCACTCATCGCTGCTCATCGTGCTGACTTAGATCTTGATTTTGATCGAACGTGTGCAATTGATCTAGCAGGCCGTGATGTTCTTGATGCTGTCCAGACAAGTGTCAATCCGAAGGTGATCGACTGTCCTGATGCTGCCAGTGGCAAATCGACCTTATCAGCCGTTGCAAAAAATGGTGTCGAGTTGCGAATTCGTGCACGGGTTACTGTTCGAACCAATCTTCAGCAACTGATTGGTGGGGCAACAGAGGAAACGATCATTGCTCGAGTTGGTGAGGGTATTATCACGTCAATTGGATCTGCTCAAAGCCATTTTGAGGTCATGGAACATCCAGATACTATCTCCAAGGCTGTACTGGAACGAGGGCTTGATGCCCAAACAGCATTCCAAATTGTTTCGATTGATATTGCTGATATCGAAGTAGGTGAAAACATAGGTGCTCGACTTCAGGCAGATCAAGCTGAGGCCGATACAAGGGTAGCACAAGCAAAAGCAGAAGAACGTCGAAGTGTTGCGATTGCGAGAGAGCAGGAAATGAAGGCTGAGACCGCTGACAATCGTGCCCAACTCCTGCGGGCCGAGGCATTGGTTCCAAAAAGCATTGGAGATGCTTTCCGTGCTGGTCATGTGACCGTGAACGGGAAGAGCTAATCTTTTCACAAACCCCCTCTTTCCGCAGTTTGCCATCATAAATGGCATAATCCGACTCATCCGGGAAATTCAGCCAAACTTTACGGCCATTTTCTGCCGATATTAAGTGCTGTGAGAGTAGTGCCCGTCATGAAGACGGCCAAACTGATTTGGCCCACTGCTTTCTACAGACATTCGTTGGCAAGGGAGTGTGCCATATGGCTATTCGAAAACTCAGAATCTACACAGGTCCGGAAACTCTTGCACCAGCCACCTCGGTGCTTCATGAATCAACTGATTCGAATCGAGTGCGTGTAACACTCGGTGACATTCTTCCTCTGCTCGTTGATGCTGCAGAAAGTGACCGAACCTGGTTGAGCGACTTTGAAGAAGATGAAATTAGTATCACTTCAGATCTTCATGATGTATTGCAAGCCTACAGGAGCTTTAGAAAACCCGTCGCCTAATGCAGGTGCACATTCGAAACGACTCCTTT
This sequence comes from uncultured Planctomycetaceae bacterium, assembly GCA_964003275.1. Classification (GTDB taxonomy): domain Bacteria; phylum Planctomycetota; class Planctomycetia; order Pirellulales; family UBA1268; genus CACORA01. Next base: position 21,345 of record CAXFJI010000001.1, on the reverse strand, counting down.
TGGAAAACAATCGCTTCATCCTTTTGAGATAAAGCCGAACGACTTTTCACATCGTATTATTTATCCATCCTTTGGGTTGGCTGGTGTTGGCAACAGTAGTTGCCAAAACTCGAGATCAAGCCATTTCCCAAACTTAAAGCCTGCTTCACGAACGGTGCCACAGCAGTGAAATCCTAGTGAGCTATGAAGCGCAACACTCGCTACGTTTGTTGCATCAATACCCGCAATCAGCGAATGCCGTTCATGTTGCTTTGCAGCATCTATCAAAGCTTCCAAGAGTTGTCTGCCAATGCCCTCGCCGCGAAATTGCTCATCGACATAAACAGAGTGCTCTACTGCATATTTATATGCAGCACGAGGCCGAAATTCTCCCCACGTTGCAAATCCGGCGAGAACGCCAGGCTCCCATTCAATACCAATAACAGGAATATTATTGTTCTGCTTTGATGACAACCATGCCTGCATGATTTTCTCATCTCTTGGTACATATTCGTACAAAGCCGTTGAGTGCAAGATTGCATCATTAAATATCTTCTGAATCGCTGGCAATTGGCTCGCCGAGCATTGCAGAATAGGACGAATTGGAGGCGTTGGCTTTTTGCGGTGCATCACCGCAATTCTACCCCCCTTTTTGCGTCACTGCGTCAGGGCGATGTGTGATCAATGAAACCCCCACTAATACGAGGAAACCGAGGGGTATTGTCACAAGACCCGGCTGGCTAAATGGCATGGGAGACAAGTCTCGTGAAAGACCATACACCTTCTCAAAGGTATCCGCTGAAAGCAAAATCCAACCAAGGGATGACACCATTCCGACAGTGACGGATGCAATGATTCCTTGTTTCGTCGTTCTTGGCCAAAACAATAGCATCACCAGAGCAGGCAGATTCGCACTGGCAGCTATGTTAAATGCCCAGCCCACAAGGAAACTGACATTAAACTGCTTAAAGAGAATACCAAGTGCCATTGCAATGACACCTAAAGCGACCGCTGATAGTTTACCGCAGCGAACTTTCTCTGAATCACTCATCTGTACGCCAAACACATTCTCCACAAGGTCGTGCGCAACAGCCCCACTGCCCGCCATGATAAGACCACTGACCGTGCCTAGGACGGTCGTGAAAGCAATGGCTGAAATAATTGCAAAGAGTGTGGTACTGAATGACTTTGCAAGAAGTGGAGCTGCCATGTTCGTATCAGTGGGATCTAAACCACCGCTCGTCATAGCACCAAGCCCCAAATAGAGTGTGAGCACATAGAACACACCAATTGCTGCTATACCAACAACTGTACTCTTGCGTGCGGCCGCACCGTCCTTGACTGTATAGTAGCGAATGAGGATATGTGGCAGTGATGCAGTACCACAAAAAAGAGCAAGCATAAGACTTGCAAAATCCAGTCGACCAGTTAGTGTACCGCTTGACAGACCTTTAAAGTATCCACCGGGCTTCAAAAGATCTGCTCCTTTTCGTTCAACAGGTGAATACCTAATATGTGTTCCTTCTTCATCTGTGTACCGCTTAGCAGACCATGTAATAACCGTGGAGTCTTCGAGTGCTGCGAGATATTCAAGTGGTCTTAATGGACCGGTCGATCTCTTGCCTTCATAGCGATCAGGCAGTCTCAAAATTGTGCCAACTGGGCGAAGGTCATGAGAACCCTTTGCTTGTGGCTTCCCGTCAACAAGCACAGTTCCATCGGGACGGAGTGTCTTGACTTGCGGTGTTCTATCTTCCAAACCAGGACGTCCAGCGTTTACCTCTAATCCCCGATACAGAATGAGAACCGTGAGAATGCCACAGAAAAACACAAGAAGTGATCCTTTTATGAATTGAACCCACGTGGTCGATACCATGCCGGCTGTAACAACAATCAAGGTCACGGCAATGCCGACCAAAATGACTCCGACCGACTGAGGCAGACCCAGTAACGGTGTAATGAGTGAACCGGCACCAACCATCTGTGGAATAAGATAGAAAACACTCACGACAAGCGTAGAAATTGCAACAGCCATCTTGATTCCACGGCTGTTGAATTTTGCATCAAGTGCATCGGCGAACGTAAACCGCCCAAGTGCCTTAATAGGCTCAGCAATCACAAACAGAGCAACAATCCAGCCAGCTAGAAAACCGATAGAGTAGAGAAATCCATCGTAACCTGCGAAAGCAATCATTCCACAGATTCCTAAAAAAGAAGCTGCGGAGAGATAGTCGCCGGCAAATGCGATTCCATTCACAAACCAATGCACTTGCCCATGCGCAGCATAATAAGCTTGTGATGATTGCTTTTTTCGACCCAGCCAAAAAGATAAGCCAATAACACCTATTACAAATGCTGCAAAAATAAATACTGCAAGTGGCGATGTGACATGAAGCATGTTATGCGTATTCCTATGACTTGGTCGCTCGTGCCACCATGTAAACGAAAGCCAGTACACAGGCTGCTGCTATGAGACCCATGCCCGAAGCAATTGCTAAATTCACTCCTCCAAATGGACGCCATGACAATAAGTCAGGGCGACCAAGAACAAGCCCCATGAACCCACCATACATGAGCACATATACAATGAAGAGTGACAACCCTAACCGACTCTTTGTACCATCGTTATTCTCAGACATCTGTTATATCTCCCGTGACCGTGGAAGATTGTAGCAGCCCAACCAAGCTCATGCATAAGAAATGATGTGAACTTGTTTCTGACTCCATGTACTATCCACCAAATAAATCGAGTTTCTATTGAGCCGGAGCCAAACGCCTTTTTATCTCGAAATAACAGTACTCAACACATTATTCTTTTATCTGGTCAGAAAACCGATAGGGATCATGGAGCCTCTCCATTTCACTGAGAAGTAATGCCTCCATGTCCTCTCGCCTGTCGGCATACAAACCATCATCTGCCAAGTTTTTTTGAGATGGCTGTGGCACTCCAGGAAGTACCTGGCTCACGGATGCAATATGGTGATCATCAATAAACTCATGAGGGTTATCCTTAAGATTGAATAACTGTGTATGCAATCCTCCAGAGGGTGATTCGTACTTGATCAACTTCCAATCCCCCTTTCGTACACTTCGCATTCCAGGTTTTTGGCCACCACAATACACGCCATACAATACATCGCGTATGACCTTCTGGTGCCCTTGGAGAACAGGCAAAAAACTTTTGCCTTCGTTTGAAGAAGGAGACTGAATACCGCAGATATCACAGAGTGTGGCCAACGTATCAGTAAGATATGTATTCCCTATGGCACGACTACCTGGAATAACACCAGGACCTTTTACAATCAGCGGCACACGCCACGTATGCTCATACAGATTTTGCTTGCCCTGCAGGCCATGACGACCGATCGCCATCCCGTGGTCAGCCGTATAAAAAATCCAGGTGTTCTCGAGTTCGCCCATCTCCGAGAGCCTGTCAAGTACACGTCCAATTTGTGCATCAATGTTTTCGCTGCATGCGAATTCTCTCCCAATTTCATTACGAATGGTTTGTTCGTCACGGTTTTTCCATACGCCACTCACACTCACCTCATCCCGAACGTCCATGTGTCCATGATCGAATGGATGCATGGGTAACCAATTCGGTGGGAGTGGGGGATGTTTTTTATTTTTTTCTGGAATCGCATGCTTCTCACGGTGATTCGTTGCGCCGTAGTGTGAAAGATATTCTGGTGTGCCATCTCGTGTGTCGTGCGGATGAGAAAAACCAAAATAAATCATAAATGGATCTGTATCCCGTGTGTTTTGCCTGGTTTCAAGAAACTGTAGCACTTGCTCTGCATGCCACGCGCTCCCGGTGTCATCTGTTCCGCCACGCTTTGTGGCATCTTGGCAGACCGTAAATAGAGCGTTTGCATCACGATAACTATTCCCTCGCTTACATGTACGCATCGTGTCATAGCCTGCCCGATTGAAGACCGATGGAAGCGTATGCTGAGCAATATCAGGTGGACATATCCTCCGGAAAGTATCTGTTTGAACCGTGTCAGCTTTTTCGATTTTTGATTGTTTTGGACCTATCGGTAAATGCCACACCGTTCGCCCACACATCACCATATGTCGACTTGGCGTACAGACTGCTCCGGAAAAGGAACCCATGTGATACGCCGCATCAAAAACCATTCCCTCGTTTGCGAGTCGGTTAATGACTGGTGTTACGAGTGTCGACTTCGGATTATAAAAATGAAAGTCAAATGGTGATTGATCATCAACAATGATAAAGAGAATATTTGGTCGCTTTGTTGAAGCACGTGCTGAGCCATGCAGGGTTGCTGCGACCATCAAGAATCCGAAGGTCAAAAAGAGTCCAATGACCTTCGGCGGATAGAAAAAACTATTCTTATTGTCGTATGACATGCCGCACACTCCATTTATCAGTTCAAAAAGCAATCACTGACACACTATTGTTTATTACGAAAAAATGAACTTTGCTTCAGAAGGAGCAAACGTATGCCGCAGGGTTAGAGTTTTGGCCCTTCCACGCTCCGACAATATTTTCACTCCTCACGCTATTCCCCCAAGATACAAGAGCATATCTCAATCAAAAATCATACAACAGGAGGATCGATCTGACAGAACGCCTTGACCGCGAACACATGCTGATCAATGAGTCATCCGCATCGTTGCTTGTGACAATACCTACTGTGTTTTTATCCTGCATCGCATACAACCTCAAATACAATCATTCTCTCTAGACACACAAGTTGCTAGGGTTGTTTCTGTTTTTGTTGTTTTCTTGTTTTTTGATTCACACGTTCAGGCAGTGGGATTGCTTCATCTTTGGGAAGTTGTTGCTGAAGGCTTGTTTTGATGTTCACATATTCTGGACGATCTGCAAGATTTTCATATTCCAGTGGATCGTTCTGTTCATCGTAAAGTTCTTCTCCTCCATTTGCGTAGCGTATATACCGCCAACGTTCTGTGCGAATCGCATGATGTCCACGACCATGTGTCGTTATAGCTGATGCATCCCATGCTGCATCGACGTTACTTAATAGAGGTTTCAGGCTTTGTCCTTCGAGATGAGCTGGAAAGGGTATATCAACAAGATCAAGGATGGTTGGATAGATTGAGAGGTAGTCCACAGGACGTTTACAAACAGTTCCGGCAGATGTAAGGCCCGGCACGCGCCAGACCAATACCGTCCGCGTTGGTTCTTCCCAAAGAGCAAACTTTCGCCAATGTGACTTCTCACCGAGGCTCCACCCATGATCGGACCAGAGGACAACAAGTGTATCATCTCTCTGTCCTGATTGTTCGAGACCCTCGAGCATGCGGCCGACTTGATAATCACAAAAAGCACATGTCGCTAAATACGCCTGCACAGCCTCCTTCCAACGACCACTTTTGAGGATATCTGCATGGTCACCATTCGCTTTAGCCATCTTGAGCCCAGCGTTTGGAATATCATCTAGATCATCAGATTTCCACGGCGGAAGTTGAATGGATTCAAGTGGAAACAAGTCAAACCACTTTTTTGGCACGCTGAAAGGCATATGAGGCTTCACAAGACCGCATGCAATAAAAAATGGCTGCTGCCTTTTCTGTTGAAGCTTTTCAATACACCAATTCACCACCTGATGATCTGGCATATCTTCATCACGACCATCAAGTGGATAAAATCGAATGCCTCCTACTCCATCATTTTTTGCCTCTGGATGCCGTGCTGGAGAAGCAATGCGCCCATCAAAGTACTCATCCCAGAATCCTCCACGTTCTTGACCGTGATAGATTTTGCCAGCACCATAGACACGATACCCGTGTTTCCCGAGGCACGAATTCAATAACTTGTCTTCTGAAATACCGACATGCCAGTTATGTGGATTGAGGTAACATCCTGTTGTACTTGGACGCATCCCCGATAGAAGCGATGCACGAGAAGGATTGCATGCTGGGGCTGTACAGTATGCATTCGTAAATGTCACACCGGATGCAGCCAATCGATCAATATTGGGTGTTTTCGCCTGAGGGTGTCGACCAAGATGACCAACCCAATGATTCAGGTCATCAATCGCAATAAAAAGGATATTTTTGGGGTGTGCTGCATGAACCATTCGCTCATATCCACACATTCCTCCAATCACAAGAGCGATTGCAGCTATCCTGACACACCACTGGTTCATCATGTGTTTCCTTTCTGAGCACCACAAAAACGACTGTCTACCCGAAACTCTTTTGCCTCGTGTACGCATATGACAACCATTCGTCACGTCATACATACCTACCATCAGATTTGGTTTTGATCACCGGTGCAAGAGACATTTCAAGAACTCTTTTCTACTTCCAAGCGTCTGTATGGATTTATAATATGTGTATGGCATCGTGTGTCCTCATGATCAACGAGGGTGACTACTACTAGCTTGTTGAATAAAAAGATTTTTTACTTTGCACTCGACGACTGAAGCGAAAGCCGATCTGGCTCTCGCAGACCATTTCCTTTTTGGTCTTTGAGTTTATCGCCAAGATCAGTCCGTGCTTGTTGAGCTATCTGTTCAAGACGCTTTACGATATCCGGATGGTCTTTTGATATATCCTGAGTTTCACCCGGATCTTTTTTCAGGTCAAAAAGGACCTTTTTGATTTTTTCTTGGGTGTATCGACCAGGAATTCCATCCTTGCCTACAACCTGTCCCTTCATCGTTCGATAGCCATGTGGGAAAAACAATTTCCATTGACCCTCTCGGACTGCCTGGAGTTCATTAACTTTGTAATAAAATAGATAGACATCAGAATCTGAAGCTCGACGGTTCTTACCAAAAAGAATGTCTAAACGATCATGTCCATCGATTCGTTTCCCGTGAAGTCTACAAGAGCCTGTCTTATCTTCCGCAAGTGGTTTTCCTGTTAGCCGTGCAATTGATGGTAGGATATCGATTGTCATGAGTGGCTCATCACTCACCGTGCCTGCAGGAATACGACCTGGCAGTCGTGCAACAAAAGGCACGCGTACACCTCCTTCAAATGTTGTGCCTTTACCTTCCCGAAGCAAACCTGCTGTCCCGGCATGATTTCCATATGAAAGCCATGGACCATTGTCGCTCGTAAAGAGAATGAGCGTGTCATTGATATGCCCTGTTTTTTCAAGGGCCTCCATCACAGCGCCAACAGATGCATCGATTTCGGATATCACATCGCCATACAATCCGCCAGGATTTTTTCCTTGAAAATCCTGACTGGCAAAGAGTGGCACATGCGGCATCGAATGTGCCAGGTAAAGAAAAAAAGGTTGTCCGTTGGCAGCATTTCCTGCTTTCTCAATAAACTTTACGGCCCTCTCGGTGTACCGCTGAGTGAGTGTCTCCTGATCTGCAGGGGTTACTTCAGCGTCGATGATTTTATCATTTTCTACCAATGGTAATGGTGGATAGGTTCCTGGCTTAGCCTGTGGGTGGTGTGGCCACATATCATTTGAGTATGGCAAACCAAAATACTCGTCAAAGCCATGATGTATTGGAAGGAATTGTGCATGATGGCCAAGATGCCATTTGCCGACGATTCCTGTTCGATATCCACGCTCCTTGAGAAGTTCTGCCAACGTTGTTTCGGAAGCTGCTAAACCATGTAAGCTTTTTGGACCAAGTGCACCGTGAATTCCAAGACGGTTTGGATAGCAGCCGGTGAGAAGTGCTGCCCGTGAAGCAGAGCACACAGGCTGAGCAACATGGAAATCCGTCATACGGATTCCCTCACGAGCCAACCGATCGATATGAGGCGTGGCTGCATATGTTCCACCAAAACAGGCTGGGTCACCGTACCCCATATCGTCCGCGAATATGATGACGACATTGGTCTGTTTCTGGTCGGTGACAGCACGACCCGCACGAGTGTCCAAACTGCCCTTTCCTGAATCCTTCTTTCGCTTTGCTGGTCTTTTCTTGGCAGCCTGTGAGAGTTGTCCGTCACTCGCAGCTAACTGCATGCATTCGTTATTAATGGCATTCCATTTTTGCTCAAGCGTGGCGACGGTATGTGGATGCACAGCAGCAAGATCGTGGGTTTCGGTGCGATCGTGGGAAAGGTCATACAATTCCCATGGCTCATCCTTTGCAGCCACAAGTTTCCAATCTCCATGGCGAACTGCTCGATGTCCACCATGGCACCACCACAGACTCTCGTGTGGAGGTGTGGCAACAGGATTTGTGAGGCATTGGGCAAAGCTCTTTCCTTGCATTGGATGCGGCACGTTCCCATCACCGACTGAGCTGATGTCCTGAACACCAGCAAGTTCAAGAACTGTTGGAGCAATATCAATAACATGAACGGGCTGCGTCCGCAGAGCACTCTTTGACGAAATCCCACCTGGCCAGTGTGCGATCCAGCTCGTTGCAATACCTCCTTCGTGAACCCACGTCTTATGACGACGGAATGGGGTGTTCGCACAACTTGAAAAGCCTGGACCAAGACAGAGATAGGTACCTTGTGACCCAGGAGGCAGTGCAGAATCATGCCCCTTACCACGAACCATAATTTCCGCCGAGGCGCCATTATCACTCAGTGCAAGAATGAGGGTATTTTCCATCGCACCCATCACCTCAAGCTGGGAGACGATATTCCCAATTGCACGATCCATCATCTCAATCATTGCTGCATGGATAGCCATTTTTGTAGCCTGAAAATCTTTTTGTCTTGAAGAAAGCTTTTTCCATGGCAATGGTCGATTCACCTCACCTGCACCCAATTGCTTGATAGCTTCAGGGAAGTCATATGGGGGTCCGACATCTGGTTCCAGTGCCGATAAGTCCGCCTGAATCATTCCACGCTCAACAAGTCGCTGATACCTTGCCTGCCTCAAGACGTCCCATCCTGCGAGATAACGATCTTTGTACTTGGCGATCACATCCTGAGGAGCATGAAGAGGAAAATGTGGAGATGTGAAAGCCACGTAACTAAAGAATGGTTGATCGGCATGATTGAGAGCATGCTGTCGAAGACATTCGACAGCATGTGCACCGACTTCAGTGGTCACATAAAAATCTTTCGTTTCTCCAATGGGCTCGCCATCAACCGATATACCTTTTGGATCAAAAAAATCATTCTGACCTCCTTCAATCTGCAAGGAATGCTGAAATCCTTGTTGCCGCGGATCGCCATCAATATGCCATTTTCCAGAGTGATATGAGCGATAGCCAGCAGATACCAGTCGTTCTGGAAGCAGCTTCGCCCATGCAGGTCGTTTTCCTCGCCCTCCACCATTAATACCCGGCGATGAATCACGGCGGATTGACTGTGCATAGTAGCCAGTCAAAATCGCTCCCCGCGTTGGCCAACATCTGGCGGTGTTGTAGCCCTGCGTAAATCTGAGGCCGTTATGCGCCAAACGATCAAGATTGGGAGTGTCTATTTCTCCGCCATAGCACCCGGCATCCGAAAAACCCATATCATCAGCTAAAATAACAATGACGTTGGGTGGCGTGACTGCCTGCGTAGCATGGGAAGAAGATATCCAACACGCGACAACAACAAACCACAGGCTTCTTACGCACTGCATCAAAGTCATTTTCTCTTCCTTTTCTTTTCGTCGAATTCGACTAAGGGTCGCAGCAGATCATATGGGCAATCGTCTTGAGGTAGAAGAAATACCCTTGATCATTCTCTCAATGTGTCAATAAATGCTTGATAGGCAGGTTTTCGTTTATCCAAATTCATAGAACGAATTTTCAAGAGTGATGGTCGAAGAGTTGTTGACCAATTTGGTTCGTTTCTCATCTTTTCATCTGCCTGAGCTCGTAACGCATCATGATTGTCACCAAGAGCGATGGCAGCAGCTGGAAGGACACTCCGCACATATTCGTTTGACTGAATCGTTGGATTTGGTTCACTGGGAGCATCAATCTGGCCAAGAGACCAGCGAATACCAGAGTGGATGTGCGACTGAAAAACATCATTTTCCCACGTATCTGGATTGTGCCCAAGATTGGTGTAGAAGACTCGACCTTGTCCGTAGGTACGAATCCATGACACCGGAACATGCCACGGCTCTTGTGGCGAACTTGCTGCCATGTCTATGGACAGTAACACTCGGAGATCTGAAGGATTAAAGCGATCATCATACTGATAAATTTCATCTTTCCAGCGAAAACGCTCTGGAAACATTTCGACAACAGGGTGATCTATCTCATGATTCACAAAACCATGTTCTCCGCCTCCACCCCATGGGTGTCCAGCAAAACTCCCACCTATCATTTCAACATACGCATCGGAAGACTTCAGCGTATCAGTCGCAGCATGCATACCAACAAAAGACTTCCCAGACTGTAGCCATTTAAGAAAACCCTGGAGATCTGGGATAGGAAGATTACCAGTAGTATTAACAAACATGACGCCATCAAAATCGTCTAATGTTGATTTTTGAAAGGCTGTCGCAAATTGATCCTTCAGTGTTTGCTGCCACGGAGCATCCTGCAGCTGAAAAGCTTTTTTTGCATCGTTATAGTCTTCTTGCTGTTTCGACCACTCTTCATCCGTGGTCGCGGGCTTGCGTTTTGGTGCTCGCGGCCGTGATGGACGGTCTGGAGGGAGACGCAAAAATATAGGATGAAACAGTCCACTTTCACGTCCAATTTTTTCAAGGACCGGCTCAGCTGATTCGATAGAGCCATGTCGAAAACCAGTGGTAACGGTGACCACTAAAAAACGTGCTGGCTTCGATGGCTGTGCACCCTCAAGTGATTGCAGATCCATTGCAAGAACAGCTAGATATACCCACAATAAAAAAAGATTTATCCGCATAGAATTGAGCCTCCGTTTTCTTCATTGTGTATCAGATAGCTTTACCAATACACCACAAAGCGTCATGGGTGCGAACAAGGATCCTTCCCCCAACGCATACAGGTGTTGCAACAGTCATTTCCTCAATATTCCCAGAACCAAGATCTGTAAACAGTGCTGTCTCATCAGGCGTCTTAGGGAATGCCAGAATCCATGATGAGCCATCCTCACGAGTGACAATGACTTTCTGATCAACAATAATCGGAGATGCACTATAGGCGTTGCGATTTTTAGGAAGATCTTTCTTTGCAATGGTCTTACCAGTCAGTGTTGAAATGCATTCCAGCCTACCCTTGTCCGTACAAACAACTGCGTCAGTTCCTCGAACCGCCGGTGTTGGTACATCTGCACCAAGATCATCACGCTCCCATGCAATATGCGTCTTGGTCACATCTCCACGACCACCACGACGAATTGCTGTAAGCGTTTTGCCACGTGCATAAGGAGCTATGATAAGATCGTTGGCTGCAACGGGCGATGCAATCGAACGAAAGAACTTTTCATTGTTTGGGTTGAATCCACCAACGCGCCAAAGCTCTTGGCCGTTCAATGCATTATGAGCCGTTACATGATCGGCACCCAAAACAACGATCAATTCATCGGGCTCATCAAGTTTTAAGTCTCCAGACAACACGATTGGTGTTGAGTAACTTTGGGCTGCCTCCTCAGGAGCACCAAGATTACGGTCTGCTTTCCAAAGAAGTTCACCGGTTTTCCGCTCAAACGCCACCACATAACTTGGGCCCGTCTGCATCACAGCAACGACAACGGCCTGTTTCGTCAGAACCGGTGACGTGCCCAAGTCCCACCACAGAGTATCTTCCCCAAACCGCTCCTGCAGATTTGTATTCCATATCACCTCACCATCTTCAAGATTGAGGCACGCAAGTTCACCACTTTTGTAATATACCCAAACGTGTTGCCCATCAGTTATTGGTGATGAATTACAGCCGGTTGCCTTCTTATGCTTGCCTGGCCGCTCCGGACCAAGCTTACGTTCCCAAATTTTTTGTCCATTGAAATCAAAACAGATTGCCACGTTACGCCCATCAACAGCACACGTGATCACAATGTGATTGCCCCATACGGCAGGTGTACTGGCTCCTAGTCCGGGTAACGGAACATGCCAGATGACATTCTGTGTTTGACTCCAAGACGTTGCATACCCTGAACCATGAGCGTGTCCATTGAGTGTTGGACCCCTCCAATTAGGCCAATTGTCTACTGCGTCGTGATGAGGTGTTGTCTTTTTAACTGGGTAAATGCCAGGCCGCACCGATCCTGTTCTTGCCACGAACGTGTTTGCCGTGGCCCATCTTTCATCCGTCTCTGAATGCACCTCCGTGGAGGATGAACTCCGATCCTTTTTCTGATCACCATTCTCTGTCAGCGGATGTGCCTGCACACCGCCAACACCGAAGATCAATAGATTGGATAAAACACTTACAACAAAAAAACAATATATTTTTAATGGACTCTTCATAAAAACCCAGCCGTCAGTCTCTCCAGTTAATTTCAAATAGTGATAAAGAGTTTCGCACGGCGCTCTGAACAATACAATCACTCTTATTGTGACACTTTGAGAAGAGAGATGCCAATAAATCCTCACGTTGATGAAGGCAGTGTATTCTGCAACATTGCAGTGTGTCTTTGCGTCTGCTTCAGGCTGATACGATTTACCATGATGACGTTTTCATGGTCACCGATTATCCGCGGACTTCATGATACGGTACAGATGATCCCTCTCTTCATAACTGGGGATATGAACTATGGCATACCTTCATTCAGATATATCCCGAGAGACGTGGACTCGCAGCAACAACTGGCAGAAAGTTGTGACAAAACCGTGTACGCGCCCATTGAGAATAATGGAGAGCGTCACCACCACTTACCATCAAGCCAGAATCGCCTTGATTGGATCACCTCCGTCACCGATCTTGAACGGACGTCCATTCGGAGCAAAGAATTCCTTATCGTGTGGTAGTCCAGCTGCTATGGCAATCGTTGTATTGAAGTCTTGTATGGTGACCGCATCCTCATCCGGATGGAAGCCACGCTCGTCAGAAGTCCCATAGGTTGTACCACCCTTGATTCCTGCTCCGGCCAGCACACAAGAAAAGACTGCAGGGTGATGATCACGACCAGCATTTTGGTTGATCCCGGGAGATCGCCCAAACTCAGTGCCTAGCACGACAAGGGTTTTTTCAAGCATGCCGCGCTCGGAAAGATCGTCTAGCAAGGCTGCCATCCCAGCATCAAGAGCACCGACATTTCCTGGCAAACTGTCAAAGATGCCACGATGCATATCCCATCCACCAGACTCAACCTCAACACATCGCACACCAGACTCGATTAATCTTCTTGCCAGCATACAGCCCTGGCCAAACTTGGATGTACCGTAGCGGGAACGAATATTTTCTGGCTCTTTTGAAAGATCGAATGCTTCAAGATCAACACTCCCAAGCAATCGCGTCGCATCTTTATACATCTGATCGTACGCCGCAATTTGAGGGCCTTTATGTGTTTTCTTGAAATCCTTATCAATCCGATCTGCTAATGAAAGCCTGTGTTTGAACTGTTTATCGGAGAGATAGGACGGTTGAACTGTATTTTCCAAACCGAGCTTTGGATCAGCGACGGGAACAGGCGTCAGAGACGCATCCAAAAAACCTGCACCTGGATGCTCATTGCCATTGCCAACAAGTACATACCCCGGAAGATCTTTGCCCTTGCTTGTCTTTCCTTTCACATTCAGTGTCCATGAACCCATTGAAGGATGCACAATGCTATTGAGTTCGGAGTAACTCGTACGCATGAGATAGGTTGCCTGTTGATGCGCTCCAGTTTCTGTTGTCATCCCACGAAGCACTGCAAGACGATCGGACATGCCGGCAAGGTTTGGGAGGTATTCACCAAAAAGTACTCCTGGTGTCTTTGTTTTGATGGCTTTTGTTTCACCCTGCTCTTCCCGTCCAGGTTTTGGATCAAATGTATCAAGATGACTCATTGCACCACGCATCTGCAAAAAGATCACACTGATATCACTGGCTGCCACATCAGCTGCCAGGCCAAGCGGGACTCGTCCTCCCACCATGTCGAGCACGCTGACACCGAATGCCGCTCCGGCCATCCGTCCAAATAGTCCGCGACGCGTCAGACTCTGGTCAATGGGATACAAACCTGCCATGTTTACCTCCAATACCCAAGCAAAAACTCTTGATAACTATTGTTATTGAATAAATATGAATTCACGTGTGTTTAAGAGCGCCCAAATCAAATTGCCATATCCAGCTGCCGGAGTTTCGGCTGACTCAATCTCCATACGACCAAGCCGCCGCTCTTCAAGGGTCGGCGGATGAGACAACAAGGACATGAATATCACCGTAATGACTTCGTTGGGACCTTTCGGAACGGCGGCCACTACATTGTCGTAGATAACAGACCCAACTTCCAACATGCTATGGGTAATGGGACCGTTGAACATCGTGAGGATCTGCGGCACCGTTGCCACCGTACGTGACCCCTCAATAACTTCTCGATCACTCTGACCAAACTGTCGTAAAAAATGCCCGAGTGGCAGCGGCGTTGGTATTTCACTTGCGCGAACAAGCAACTGGCCCTTGTAGCCAACCTTTTGTTGAAGCGAACGCATCTGTCTTCCACGACCAAATTCACCGTTAAAGTTTTGGTATTGAGTCGATGCAGACTCGAATGTCGCTTTTGAGAAATCCACTCCAGCGGACTGGGCAATTTCATTCGCCGTAGGCCTCTGCATACCCCATGCGTTATACGCAACGAGAGTCACGATTGAATCCCAGAGCTGCTCAGCAGTCATTCGCCTGAGCGCGGGAGCAGTAAACCGGAATGGTGTTCCTTCCGATGGATCAAACACAACTGCTTCTCTTTGATAGACATCCGTTGAAACAAGAATTCTGACAAACTCACGAAGATCAAAGTCAAGCCGAATCATTTCATCGGTGAGATGTTCAAGAAGTTCTGGAAGAATCGCAACATTTCCATCCTGAAAATCATCGATCGGCTCAACAATGCCAATCCCCATGATTTTCTTCCACATCCGATTCGCAATCATTCGGGCAAATTGTCGGTCACGAACAATCCATGAGGCCAATTGTTCTCGTTTATCTTTATCCTTTGCGTTTGCTGGTATTTCACCCCAGAGCACTTTCGGGCTCACAACCGCTAAGGGTTTCGCATCGTCGTACTGATAATCGTGCGGAAGTTTGAGAGGCGCTTCTTTGAAGCTCACGTTTGTTGTATTCGCTTGTATAAACTGAATAAAACCGGCTGGGCTTTTATTGTTTT
Source organism: uncultured Planctomycetaceae bacterium (assembly GCA_964003275.1). Lineage (GTDB taxonomy): Bacteria > Planctomycetota > Planctomycetia > Pirellulales > UBA1268 > CACORA01. Next base: position 6,258 of record CAXFJI010000001.1, on the reverse strand, counting down.
TCACAGCGTCTGCCCGAGCTTCCTTGATGAGCTTTTGCGGGCTTCCAGAGCCACTCATGCTCATCATGCTTTTGCCATTACCACCACGCAGTTTGGTTCCAGATAAAAATGCTGCCAGTTCATAAAATTGATGCTGCGTCCAGTCATCAAATGGATGGTCGTGACACTGTGCACATCCAATCTGCTTTCCAAGAAGAACACGAATAGTGTTATCCACATAGGGTAACGGCATGCCCGAATCACGTAATTGAAAACCAACGGCAGGGTTTTCCCACAGAAGACCATCGGCCGTGAGCATCTCGTGGACCCATGTATTGTATGGCTTATTAGAGGCAATCGAGTCCTTGACGTAGAAAAGATATGGCTCAAACACCAGATTCCGTTGTGGTCGTTCCACAAGCCTCAGAATATCTGCCCAAAAGTTGTAGAAATGGCTGACATACGCAGGGCTTTCAAGAAGATAGTCAATCAACTCACCACGATCACGATCACTATCAAGAAACGCCTTGACTTCGTAATAACTTGGGATTCTTCCACCTAACTCAAGAAACACGCGACGAAGAAACTGCTGGTCGCTGAGAGGCGTTGACGGCTTGACCTCTTTGTCCGCCCAGTGAGCAGCTAAGAGTTTATCTATTTTCTTTGCCGCCTTTTGGATGTCAGGACGGGTTGAACGATCAACTGGAGCCACCTCTATCACTTTACTGGATAGTGGGGTGCGCACGGCTTCAGGAAGCTTACTTTTCGGCGGCTGAGGCTTCTTCCATTTCCCTTGGTATTTCTGCGCAGAGGCAATACCACAGGAAAACAGAAGGACAGCCGCCACACAAAGTGTGACGACTGTCTTCATCCTGCTGAAGTATTGAACTGAAACGAAGTGGCTCATCCTCACCTCCAAATGATTGACGCATCGTGACATTGGATCGCTCATTCAACCTTCTCTATGTATGTATGACAAACCAATTATTTCTTCTTTTTCTTGGCTGAAGCAATGGCGGTCTTAAATTCCTCAAGAGAAACCTTGCCATCACCATTTGAGTCCATTCTGTCGAATCGCTTCTCCATACCTTCTTTTTTGTCTCCCTTGACAGCAGACAGAAACTCCTCCTTTGAGAGCGAGCCGTCACCGTCCTTATCCCGTTTTTTGAAAACTTTTTCTGGATCCATCTTTGGCTTTTCATCAGCCGCATAGACGGAAGCAGTTGTGAACAACGAAACGGCCATGGCTGCCATCAGGCAAGAAAATACTGTCTTAATCATAGATCGTTCTTCCTCATAAGTAAAAGAAACCAACAAAATGGCTATCAGGACTGACGCCCCCAGACTGAAGAGCGTATTCTTAAAACGGTATAAAATGCAAAAAGTTGCAGTTTTCTCCTTGGCTTTGATATTAAAAATCTTCTTTCCATGGTTCAGGAGTGACATTTTCTGATGTCATTTACACTGATTGTTTCTCGCCTTAAATACTGATTGTTTCTTACCATTATGCAAAAGGACCCGCAGGTCAGTTGATGGTGTAAAATGAAACGACCCCACTGATCGATTCTTCTTCGGATCCGCGTTTGATGGATTTACCTTTCAGACGGCGATGTGGGTGTTCCCAACAGACTCTTTGGAGTTCCATGGCACCCTCACCCTGGTTTGTCCAAGTAACGGTCCACCGATCATTTTCCCTCTGCATCGAAAGGTTTTCTTATGAACCGAATATTCTGGGTACTGTGTTCTGTTGTGACATGGAGCATGGTGTCGGCCGCTGCGGATGATGGTATCTGGCGGCAACCGCTCGAAAAAATGCCTGTGATTGCTTCAAGCGACACTGATACAACCAACTCTGGTGACAAACCTTCTTTTATCCTTCCAAATGGTTTTGCTGTTGAACGACTCTTTGTCGTTCCACGTGAAGAACTTGGATCTTGGGTATGTCTCACAACGGATCCAAAAGGCCGAGTCTTAGCAAGTGATCAAGGTGGAAAAGGATTAGTACGAATCACCCCGGCTCCCATTGGAACATCCGACCAAACCATTGTTGAAAAAGTTCCTGCAAACATCACAGGCGCCCAAGGAATGTTGTGGGCGTTTGATGCTCTATATGTTGTTTGCAATGGTGGAACAGGCAGTGGACTCTATCGGGTCACTGATACAGATCATGACGACACCCTTGAAACCGTTGAAAAACTTCGTGAATTTCAAGGTGGTGGTGAGCATGGCCCTCACAATATTCTTCTGTCTCCTGACGGCAAACGCTTATTTATTATCTGCGGCAATCACACAAGTATTCCCTTTGATGTCACGGATATTACTGAGCCACAAACAATGGGTGGTATTCGTGACTCTCAGCGACGTGTTTCGCTTGCCTCTGACGGTACAAGTCGGCTCCCGGCCAACTGGGATGAAGACCTCATCATCACACGGATGTGGGATGGAAATGGTCATGCCGCAGGCAGACTTGCACCAGGTGGATTTGTCATCAGTACCGATCCAGAAGGGAACGCATGGGATGTATGGACCGCTGGGTATCGCAACCCATATGACTTTGCTTTCAATGCTGATGGAGAATTGTTTGTATATGACGCCGATATGGAATGGGATTTTGGTACGCCATGGTATCGACCTACTCGCGTCAACCATGCAACCAGTGGGAGTGAACTTGGCTGGCGGAGTGGTACTGGAAAATGGCCTATTGGATATCCGGACAGCTTACCTCCTGTTGTGAATATCGGACCAGGATCTCCGGTTGGTGTTGCTTTTGGCTATGGAACAAAATTTCCTGCTAGGTATCAAAAAGCTCTCTACATTTGCGATTGGACCTTTGGCACGATGTATGCCATTCACTTGGAGCCTGACGGTTCTACCTACAAAGGCACCAAAGAAGAATTCATGACGCGCACGCCACTCCCACTGACTGATATGACTGTGGGAAAAGACGGAGCCATTTATTTCGCTGTCGGTGGACGTGGCGGACAAAGTGAACTCTATCGAGTGATCTACACGGGCTCTGAATCAACCACTCCTGTCGATGCCTCCGATATTCTTCATCGGAAAGCGCGAAACGTTCGACACGCACTCGAAGAGTTGCATACGACTGTACGTGATCCTGCAAATGCTGTGTCGTTGGCTATACCACATCTCTCCAATCCAGATCGATTTATCCGCTATGCAGCCCGTGTCGCACTTGAGCACCAACCACTTGAACTGTGGCAAGAAAAATCCCTCGCAAACAAACAACCTCCATTAGCACTCATTGAGGCTGCCATTGCCGTTGCACGTCAAGCTGATCCAAAGGCCCAACAGTCTGTGTTGGAAGCCCTTGGTCGTATTGATCCGACAACACTCGGAGAATCTGAACTCATTGCACTCCTTCGAGCCTATGAACTCGTCATGATTCGACTTGGTCATCCATCACAAACGACGAAGCAACGGATTGCCAAGCGATTTGCACCATTGTTTCCCTCTGGTTCGTTTGATCTTGATCGTGAACTTTCATCCGTGTTGGTTGCAGTGCGTGCTCCGGGCATTGTGACACAACTTGTCAACCAACTTTCACAACCAACAAAAACTGCAGCCTCTACCAACCTCGCACCAAACGAAGACGATCTCCGCAGGCTTACTGAAAGAAATGCTCGTTACGGTGGTGCGGTACGAAGCTCACTGGATAATCGAGGTGACCTCTTACAACTTCATTATGCATATGTTCTTCGCACAGTGAATGAAAAAGAGTTATGGACGAACACTGATCGAAAGCACTACTACGAGTGGTTTGCGAAGGCACGGAACTGGGCCGGAGGAAACAGTTACCGAAAATTTTTGTCAAATATTGAAAATGAGAGCCTTGCTCACCTGACCGATACAGAAAAAATGGCGCTGGAAACACTCGGCGTGCGAAAGCCTTACGTCCCTCCACCGCTTCCAAAACCACAGGGTCCTGGTCAGCCATGGACACTCGAAACTATTCTCACCGCTACCAAGAAAGGCCTTGGGCCGAGAACAAGAGATTTTCAAAAAGGGCAGCGGGCATTTGCGGCTGCTCGATGCATCGTATGCCACCGGTTTGGTGAAGATGGTGGTGCAACTGGTCCTGACTTGACCCAGGCTGGTGGTCGTTTTCAGATCAAAGATATGGTTGAAGCCATTATCGACCCAAGTAAGGTTGTCAGTGATCAGTACAAATCAAGCATTGTTCAAACCGCTGATGGGAAAGTCATTACCGGTCGAATCATTTCTGATAATGATCAACACATTATCATCGTGACAGATCCTGAGGATGCCACAAAGTTTGTAACCATTCAAAAAGATATGATTGAAGAGATCTTTCCGGGCACAGAGTCACTCATGCCAAAAGGTCTTCTCAATCAACTCAATGAAGAAGAAGTGCTTGATCTATTGGCGTACACACTTTCGAAGGGAAATAAACGAGATGGCCGCTTCCGAAAGAAGAAATAATACATCCCGTATCGTCTGTTGTGCGTGTATGATCACCGTCCTTTTTCAGGGCTGGCACGCAAATGCTTTGGATTTTGTTCATGAAGTAGCCCCTCTCCTGAAGAAGAAATGTGGTGAGTGTCATACAGGCGGTGCCCGCCAAGGTGGCTTTTCTATTAATACACGGGATGATCTTCTCAGAGGTGGGGACTCCGAAATCCCCGGATTTATCTCAGGTGACTCAGACAACAGTGAGATTATCTCTCGCGTAACCAGCCACGATCCCGATTACCGCATGCCGAGTGACAATGATCCCTTATCACCCCAAGACATAAATCTTCTGAAGACATGGATTAACGAGGGTGCCATCTGGGAAAATGGTTTTGTCTTTGAAACAGACACGTGGGAACCACCTCTGAAACTCCGAGGAATTGTTTTACCTCCCATTCAAAACGGTCGTACGAACCCGGTTGATCGAATCGTTGATCACTATTTTCAAGAAAAACATATTCAGAGACCACCACAAAGTGATGACCGTACATTTCTTCGACGCGTGAGTCTCGATCTCGTTGGACTTCTCCCTCAACCAGATGTCGTGCAATCATTTATTGCAAGCACTAACCGCAACAAACGTCATCGTTTTGTTGAGGAACTCTTGAGTGACTCAACAAAACTGCAGTATGCGGAACACTGGCTTTCATTTTGGAATGATCTTCTTCGCAATGATTACAGTGGCACTGGCTTTATCACAGGCGGCCGCCGACAGATCACAACATGGCTGCACAGATCACTGATGGAAAATAAACCATATGATCAGTTTGTTCGTGAACTTATTGCTCCAACTGATGAGTCGAGAGGTTTTATTGATGGCATCGTTTGGAGAGGAACGGTCAACGCAAGCCAAACTGTCCCTATTCAATTCGCTCAAAATATTGGACAGACTTTTCTTGGAATCAATCTCAAATGTGCCAGTTGTCATGATTCTTTTGTTGACCGCTGGACACTCAAACAAACATACGATCTGGCCGCAATCGTTTCGGACACACCGCTAGAGTTACACCGTTGTGAAAAAGCAACTGGCCGCATAGCACGTCCAAGTTGGCTGTTTGATCAGTTGGGACAGATTGATGCAGATGCGTTACCGTCGGAGAGGCTGATACAGCTCGCTACACTTATAACGCACTCAGATAATGGTTGGTTGTCTCGTAATCTCGTCAACCGACTCTGGGCTCGACTGATGGGACGGGGTCTTGTCCACCCAGTCGATGCTCTTCGAATGCCCCCTTGGAGTGAAGAACTCCTCGAGATACTTGCCCATGAGCTTGTGGATTCTCAGTGGAATATCAAGCACGTGCTCAACATCATTTGTTCATCTGAAATATATGGTGTTGCAACACCCGCGATCCAAAATCTTCCCAAACCTTCTCAATATATTTTTCAGGGTCCTTCGCCACGGCGCATGACTGCTGAGCAGCTGAGCGATGCTATTTGGCAACTTACTGGATCAGCACCCAAAAAATCTGATGCGGTGGTAACACGATTTGAGCCATCTGACACAACGGTCATTGAACCAACATCAAAGTGGATCTGGTCCAATGCATCCGCTTCTGCTCAGTCAGGCGAGAAACGTTCGTTTCGGAAAATAATCGATTTGGAAAAACAACCCGAGCATGCAATTGCTGTCATCGCTACAGATAACGAAGGTACTCTCTTCATCAATGGGGAAAAAATTACAGTGAGTCATGATTGGTCTAATGCCTCAATGACGGTGATTACCAATGTGCTGCACCAAGGGAAAAACACTATCCTTGTATCAGCCGCAAATGGTGCGGCAGGGGG